>CAYUUQ010000165.1:0-3538 GCA_964447875.1 uncultured Methanosarcinales archaeon
CAAAATCTTCAGAACATTTTTACACTTTATTCATACATGGATTCAACTACGCAACTAGAATAATAAAAATAAGGTTAGACAAATGAAAAATACAATACTATTATTGATCTTAATAATCCTCATAGGTTCTTCTCTAAGAATCTATGATATCGGAAAAGAAAGCTTATGGTTTGATGAACCACACACAATATATAGTGCAACTGAACCTACAATAAAAGAGATAATATCAACAGTTAATGTAAGAGAATTCTTTAATCCTCCACTATATTATATAGTACTACATAATTGGATCGAATTGTTTGGAGACTCTGTAACAACAATAAGGTTATTTTCAGCATTATTTAGTATCCTGTCAATAATTTTAATTTACGCTGTAGGAAAGGAATGGTTCAATAAAAAAGTTGGATTATTATCCTCATTCATATTCAGTATATCCATTTTAGAAATATTATACGCACAAGAAGCAAGGTCATATGCTTTCTTCAGTTTTACAGTCCTATTATCAGCTTATTTTTTCATAAAAATAATAAAAAACAACACCCACCATATACCGTACATCTTATCATCAATAGCAATGCTTTATTCATTGCCTTTTGGATTTATAGTATTATTTATTCAAAACTACATCTTATTTTTCTTCCATCCGAAAAAAACAAAAAACTGGATTCGCTCACAATTAGCATTATTCGTATTATTCATACCAGAAATTCCTACTTTCTTAAAGATGTTTCAGATGAATTTTGTAGTAAACTTAAATGCACTTGTATTAAAGTATGGTTTACCTAAAATACTTAACAACAACCTATTTATGGGTATAAGTATATTTCTTGGAATAACTATTCCAACAATAATCTTATTCTATTTTAGAAAAAATATTCTCAAATATCTAAAAAAACTAAGCTTCAACAAAGTTCTATTCATAATATTATTCATCATAGCAAGCATAGTCTACTTCATCCTAACGCCAATAATAATAGAACCATTCTTTCTTACAAGATATATATTATTCATGATGCCTTTCATATATATCTTAATTTCAGCAGGAATTCTAAAATATAAAAAACCATTCAATGTGATAATGATCTTGATAATATTACTGTTATGTGCAAGAGCACTATCAATATACTATCCAGAAACAACAAAAGAAGATTGGGAATCAGCAGCATCATTTGTAGAAGAGAATATCAAAAACAATGAAGTTATAGTAGTATGTACAAGAGCACTTCCTTTTTATTATTATTTTAGTGAAAACAATGAAATAATAAATCTTTATGAACATGATTTCAATAAAGATTCAGTTGTTCCATTACTAGAAAACAAAAATATGTGGTTTGTATACTCGCCACCTCACACTTACAAAAAGGATTGCACCCAATTCTTCAGTAACAAAAACCTTGAAATAAACAAAACATTTAAAGATGTAAACGTAGAATACTATTATGGGGGATAATAAATGAGCATAATAACAATAATATTATTTTTTATATATACGTGGGGTTTAGGTTTCACTGCAACGTATTTCCTAAAAAAGTCTGAAAATTTCTTAGAAAGAACAATAATGAATATAGGAATAGGCCTAGGAGTTTTTCCTATTCTATCAATTCTGTTAAACTTTCTTCATATTCCCTTAGACTGGAGAATATTCTTACTATTATCCTTGATAGGTCCAATAATCTTTATAGCAAAAGGAAAAATAACAATTCAAAAAATAAAGCTAACAAAAGCAAATATTACTATATTTATTGTTATATTAATATTCATAGCAACACTATTCATGTATACTAAAGGTTCTTTTGGTTATCCTTATCTTGAAGACAATGATCCATGGGGACACTCTGTTGGATCAAAATATGTAGCGTTAGAAAAAACAGCATATGACCCAATATTAGATAATGACAAAATAATTGATTATGCATTAAGTTATATTGATCCTTATCCTCCAGCATATGATGTACTAATGGGGATACTTCATCAAACAAATGATTCTATAAAATGGACTCTAAAATTCTTTAACAGTCTAATAATATCACTAGGCATATTGTTCTTTTACTTCTTTGCAAAACTATTTGTTAAAAATAGAAATCATGCATTATTTGCAACTTTTGTAATTGCAGCAATTCCTTCTTACTTAAGTCATTTTATATGGGCGCATTCTCTTGTCGTAACACTATTCTTTCCTCTAATGTATTGCGTATTAAAGATTAGTGAAGACAAAAAATGGATGTATCCCTCTGCAATAGTCTTAGCAAGTATATGGGTAACACAAAACTTATCTCAGCCGATAAAATTGACAACAATGCTGATACTATTTATAATTGTAAAATCAATCGCGTCAAAAAAATTGCAAAAAGATGCTATAATTGCAACACTTAGCGGAATAGCTCTTTCAACAATATGGTGGATCAGTGTAATATTAAGACACGGTATGACTGCTTTTTTAGCATACTATAATGTTGGAGGTTCAATAAAAACAACAGCTGAAAATGTAGCTACAAAGTCTTCAGCAAGCTTATTATCTAAAATACCTACAATATGGTCAAGTTTCTTTGATGCTGGAGGAACAGCTTCAAGAGCTTATGTATTTCAAGATTTTTTCATAGCTAAACCTAATAATTTGATCAATAATCCAATAGGAATAGGTATTTTCTTATCAATCCTAACATTAATAGCGATAATATATGTGTTATACAAATATAAGTCAAATATTGTAAATGAAAAAAACGCATGGATCACAATTACATTATTCTGGCTTATCTACACTTTTTTAGGAGTTAATGGAGAAACATTCCACATATCAATAGCAAGAGGAGCATTTAGAATGTGGATGCTAATGGCAATACCAATAGCATTAATATCTTACAAAGGAATAGAAATATTATCAGAACAAGCTAAAAAGATAAAAATCCCACATATGATAATACTTATAATAATTATATTAGGAATCTTTTTCACATCTGCATCACAAAAATACTCTGTCAATACAGCAATATGGCCAACAGCAGGAGCATTTGTAGGTGGACCACAAGATGCATTCCAATATGCTTCATGGTTCGACACAATCCCGAAAAACACAAAAGTATTCTTCTTAGCAGGTCAAGATAGAATAGTTATAGGTTTAGATGGATATAGTTGTGATTGGTGCCAAGAAAACCTTGATTTCAGAAAAGATATACTCTACAAAAATTCAACAGAGATACATTCTTTCTTAAAAAGAAATAAATACAAATATTTAGTTGTAGGTAGAATGGATGCAAAACGTCTAGCAAAAGATGAGAACTCAACAGCAAGATTTAATGAATTGGTCCAAGATTTAGGTTCTAATCCGAAATTAATACCAGAACATCAAGTTGATGGAGTTATGATTGCATTAAGAGTAGTTTAATCAAAAACACAGATATAACCTGTTGAATCACTACTAACCTGACCATCTGCTCCCTGACAACAATTATTTATTTCTCTAAATTTAGAACAAAATTCTTCTCCTCTCTCTTCACATTTTTCTTGTATACATCTATCATAACCAGCTTGTCCGATATTC
>CAYUUQ010000166.1:0-3537 GCA_964447875.1 uncultured Methanosarcinales archaeon
GTTTCTCTAGTATCTATTACCTTTGTTTCTCCATGACCACAATAAGCGCATTTCATCTTTTAGTAGTAAATTTTTCAGTTAAAATCACAATATGTTGTAGATAATCTGTTACGACTACACTATATCTTGTGAAATAGGTCATATATAAAGGTTGTGTTTAATTTTACACAAAAACACAATATATAGTGGTTATCGACGTATTCTCTACGAGATATAGACAGTAATATTTAGCTAGTTTATATAGTTATTTCTTATAAATTATATATATTGTAAGTGTTGAAAAATAATATGATTGGTATGTGTTAAAAAATCCAACAACAACGGGCCGTCTGAGTTGCAATCAACTCAGGAAAGCCACTCCGACGGAGCCACCCCTCGGCTTTCCGGCCGTTGTTGGATTTTTAAATGCAAATCTTTAAATACAGAATATAAAGTTCTTTTAGCTTGGGTGTTTAGAACACTACAAATAATAAGGTGATATAATATGCCATTTGATCCAAATTTAGACAAAAAATTATTTAGTGAAACAACAGAGTTTGAAACAACAAGAATAACTGTAGCAGTATGCCAGTATAATGAAGGTGAAAAGAAACTACAGATATCAAGAGAAAACAGAAAACCAGATTCAACTGACTGGACATTTTCAAAGTTAGGAAGAATGTTCAAAGATGAAGCTGAAGCAGTTCTGCCATTGTATCAAAAAGCTTTAGAACATATGTGATTATAACAATATTTTTATACTAATTCTTTTATTTTTAGATTATGTTTAAATGGATAGGTAGAGTTTTTGGTAGAGTAAAGAATTTGTTTAGAAGAAAACATAGAAAATCTACTGCAGAAACACCTTCAAAAACTACTACTCCCTCCAGTAATATTATTTCTCCTAGTAAAGAAGGACTATATAATAGAGTTAATGGTGTAATAAATGATATAGAAAAAAATGCAAATAGAAAATTACAAACAACAATGCGGCTTTTAAGAGAACATATGCACCATTATGAAATTAAGTTGAGATTTCTACAAAAGTGGCTGGAAGACTGGGATAATATCTTTTTTTGGGATAAAAAAATGAAACAAGAAGTAAGTAGAATCCAAAAAGAGATAAGAATAGATATACAAGATGATATGTTTGAAAAGAGAACAATTCTGCGGCTTTTTAAGGAATTAAAAAGAAGGATAGTTGTAAAGAATAGTAAACCAGAAGTAAGTGATCTTTATCAAGAAATGAACAATTTGGTTGTTCTTTTAGATAGGCTCGTAATAAACCTAAAGAAACAATTTGATATGTTTAATGAAAGTTCTAGCGCTACAAGAATAAAAAATTTTAAACAAGAAATAGAACAACTAATAAGAGAAGAGGGAAGGATAATATTTGATATAGAGGCACCCAAATTAGAGGAAGTGAGAAAGAAGGTTTTCGCTACCGTAGAAGGTGTTTTTATTACAGAAGGTCAATCACAAAATATTGCAACAGAACAGTATGAACGGTTTGAACTTACTAATGGTATGGAACCATGCCAGAAAAAAGATTTTCATGTTGATGAAATCGCAGGAACAGTTTATGCAAAAGATTTTTCTTCTCTTCCTAAAAAAGCTATATTAGTAATTCCTGGTTTTCATGCTTCAAGGACATTGTATGATGTATTTTGTAAGGCAGTAGCTAATGAAGGATACCTTGCCTATGTTATAGATATGCCCGCTCATGGTGACTCTGGAGGTATTAGTTTCGATATAGCTTTAACAAGTGAATGGCTAATGAAAGCTATGAAGATCGCCAGAGGATATTTTGGCGTTCAGGAATTTGGGCTAGTAGGTCATAGTACTGGAAGTATAGCTGCTATGTATGCTTTATCAGGATACAACAGAACTGTTGAAAAGAAATTATATGAAGTATTTTATGAATACGAAAGGTTTCTTGAGCAAGAACATTCAAAAGAAGATAATTCAGTAAGTCAATCAGCCATGGTATTTTATGAACAGATAATCGCAATTATCTTTGATTCTATAAAACAAGGAGTAATAAATATGAAGAACCTTATGTATGGTGGCAAGGTTTCTTTTGTTGCTTGTATAGCTATGCCACCTAGATTTCAAAGCCAGTTTCCTCCAGCATTATCTAGATTTATTAATAGAATTCCTAAGATGCTCCATGGTGTTTTGTTTGATCTTTTAGGAAATAATGCTGCTAAAAAAGCTTCGAAAGATGAGAAAGGAATTTCCAGATTCAAGAAAGATAAGAAGTATAATGGTTTTGAATTAATATACCTTAGAATCCCTGAAGTGAGACCGTTTATGAAATATTTGGCATCGATGAAAAACCCAATTGATTATATGAATTTACTTAACTTCTTCTCAGAAGAATCTAAATATACTGAACATCTAATAAGCAGACTACATGGTGGAAAACTCAATGTCGCAGATAAAAAAAGGGGCCAATTTATTAGATATTTTAGAGATAAATATATATTAGGAGTGCCTAAGGTTTTTATGTATGGTACTAATGATGCAGTACTGCAGACTGCAACTAATTGGAAAACAAAATTTGCCCTGTTCTTTAAAGATAAATCAGGATTAACACCTAAACAAGAATTAGAAGGTATTTATCAGATGTTAAGTAGACCAGATGGTGCAGAATATCCAATATTGCCTATTTCAGGAGTTAATCATATTTTTACAAATCAAGGAGAAAGAGTGAACAATATAGCGCAGTCCCTAACTAATGAGCAAGCTTTTAGAGAATTAATGGCCCAAATAAAAAAGAATATTTGATAATGAATAAATAAGTTCTATTTTATTTCTTAGCAGCTTTTCTTAAAGCATAAGCAGTATATGCAAATGTAGTAATATATCTTAATAATACTGTTATAAAATGTGCTACTAAAATATATTTTATACCAAAAGTAATTCCAATGATTATATCGACAATAAATTCAACCGGAACAATTCTTGTAGCAAGAATTATTATGGCATCTTTAAGAGTAACTTTAGAGATTGTTTTTATAAGAAAGTTCTTCATATGAACTAATCTTGAATTTTTTACAAAATCTAAAATCTGTTTTTTTGTTAACATGAAAATAAATATATCGACTAACTATAAAAAGTTTTATATAAATCAGATCAAAAAATATCAATAATGAAAACGCCAAAAGATTTCAGATGTAAAAGATGTGGTAGCTGTTGTTTAATTAGTCCTTTTTTGAGTAACAAGGAGATAAAAAGGATTGTTAATTCTGGTTATAATGAAAAAGAATTTGTTGAGGAACTTAGAGGTAGAAAATTTATGAAACATATTGATGGAAAATGTGTTTTTTTGAAATATAAAGGTAAAATGACAGAATGTATTATTCATGATGTTAGGCCAGATACATGCAGGCAATATCCTTCTGAGTTAAAAAAAGATGGAGATTGTAAACCTGTTGTGTTGGCGTTTGATAGGAGATAAATTTATATATACTCAAAATAAGAAGGTAAAATATGATAAATAAGAAATCACAAGGATTATCTATCAGAACGATAATAATAGCTTTGTTAGCTTTG
>CAYUUQ010000167.1:0-3534 GCA_964447875.1 uncultured Methanosarcinales archaeon
AAAAAATAGCAGAACAAAAGAACAAAGAAAAAGAAAAATTAAAACAAAAAATACTTGCAGAGAAGCTTAAAAAACTTAAAGAAAAAGAAAAAGCTTTGATAGAAAAGAAGAAAAAAGAAGAATTAGAAAAACAAAAACTTCTAAATGAAAGAAAAAAGAAACAAGAAGAATTATTAAGAAAAAAACAAGAAGAGGCTGAAGAAAAGAAACGCTTAGCTGAAGAAAGAAAACAAGAAAGACAAAAAGCCTTAGAAGAAAAACAAAGACTAGCTGAAGAGAAAAGACAAGAAAAACTAAGATTAATTGAAGAAAAGAAACAACCAAAACTTCCAGAATTACCTGCTCTTCTAGAAGAAGAACCTAAAACAACAGAAGAATCATTATTTGAAGAACTAGACCAAGAGATTGGTAAAAAGACCAAAACTTCAAAAAAATCTAAAGAGATACCTCTCCCTAAACCTGTTAATGGAAAAAGCAAGAAAAAAATAGGAGAACCAATTATCTTACCTACTAAAAAACAAGAAGAAGATCAGAAGAAAAAAGAAAAAGAATTAGAAAAACTAAAAGCTATTGAAGAGAAAAAGGCTCTAGCAGAACAAAAGAAACAAGAAAAAGAAGAATTATTAAGAAAAAAACAAGAAGAAGCTGAAGAAAAGAAACGTCTTGCAGAAGAAAAAAGACAAGAAAAAATAAGATTAGCTGAAGAAAAGAAACAAGAAAAAGAATTAGCAAGACAAAAAGCCTTAGAAGAAAAACAAAGACTAGCTGAAGAAAAAGCAAGGCAGCAAGAAGAAGAAAAACAAAGACTAGCTGAAGAAAAAGCAAGGCAGCAAGAAGTTGCTAAACAAAAAGCTTTAGAAGAAAAAGCAAGGCAAACTAAGATCCAACAATCAATTAATGAAGAATTAATCTCACAAAAATCAGAAGAAGATGCAAAAGCAGAAATTGAACAGGCAATAACAAAGATAAAACAACAACCAAAGATAAAAACACCACTTCAAACCATAAATGAGAAGATATTTGAAGTAAGAAATGAATTATTAGCATTCAAATTGGAAAAAGCAAAAGAACTCTACATAGAAGTTATGCAGCTTTATAATGCTCTTTCAGATCAAGAAAAAGCAAAAGTATATGAAGATATATCTGAACTATACAAAGAAAGAAAATCAGCTGAAAAAATGTTTAAGAGATAATCTTATCTACTTGTTTTCTTAATTTACCCATATCTCCATTATTTATTATAATATGGTCAGATAGCTTAAGGCATGCATTGATATTTTGTCCTTTTGTCATACCCCTATTCTCATGGTTATCCATTCTTTTAAAATCATTAAATGTTTCAGGATCTCCTATTCTTCCTCTTTTTTTAAGTCTTTGAAACCTTAATCTTTGGGGAGCATTAATTCCTATTATCATAACTTCTTTATTCTTTCTAAGCTCTTTTATCTCATCAGGAGTCCTTATACCATCAAATATGGAATTATCAGACTTTATCTTCTCTAATAACTTTTTGGATAATATCCCATAATTATTGGACATTCTTTTCATCTGATTACCTAATTCTTGCAAATTCTTTCTTGTTTCTTCAATTCCTCTCTTCTTTGCTTCTTCTCTTAAGATATCACTATATACATAATGCTCAAATCCTTTCTCTTTTAGATATTCAACTACTGCACTTTTTCCTGCAGCTATAGTTCCCGTCAATCCAATTATCATTTTAAGAATACAAAACTATATAAATTAATAATATTTGCGTTTTTTTGGGCAAAATGAGGACATATTTAGACATAGTAAACAAGATTCTAAAAACAGGTATAGAGAAAAAAGATCGTACTGGGGTTGGTACAGTAGCTATTGCAGGAGCAATCTTTGAACATAATATGGAAGATGGCTTTCCTCTATTGACAACTAAATCTGTCCCGTTAAGGCTTGTTGCATCAGAATTAGAGTTCTTTTTAAGAGGAATTTCAGATAAAAAATGGCTTCAAGAACGTAACAACCATATATGGGATGAATGGTGTTCTCCTTCAATTGTTCCTTATGCTCATGACTGCGAAACAAAGAAACGTATGCTAGAAGAAAGAGACCTAGGTCCAATATACGGTTGGCAATGGCGCCATTTTGGGGCTAAATATATAGATTATAAGACAGATTACGCAGGTCAAGGAGTAGATCAGGTAAAAAGAATTGTAGAAACTCTAAAAACAAATCCAGACAGTAGACAAATGCTTGTTCTTGCCTGGAATCCGATGGATATTGAGAAAGTCATACCTCCTTTTTGCCATTATGGCTGGCAGGTAACTGTACTGGATGGAAAACTAAACCTTATGTGGAATCAAAGAAGTATAGATGTTGCATTAGGTTTACCTTTTAATATTGCATCATATGGGCTATTATTACATTTACTCGCAAAAGAAACTGGCCTTAAAGAGGGAAAACTAGTTGGCTTCTTAGGCGATGCACATATATATAAAAATCATATAATCGGCTTAAAAGAACAACTAGCTAGAACACCAAAACCATTACCTAAAATTAAAACTGATAATTTTACATCAATCTTTGATTGGAAATACACAGATTCAGAGGTTGTTAACTACGAACATCACCCAAGAATAAAATTTGAGATAGCAGTATGACAGAAATAGCAGTAATAGTCGCAATAGCGCAAAATAATGCAATAGGTAAAGATAATGCTATTCCCTGGCATATAAGGGAAGACTTTTTGCATTTTAAAGAGAAAACAATGGGCTGCCCTGTTATCATGGGAGATAAAACATATGATTCTTTACCTGATTTTGCTCGGCCATTACCTGGAAGAGAAAATATTGTTTGTACTTTAGATCCAAATTACAAAGCAGAAGGTGCTAAGCTATTCAATGATTTTAATAAAGCTATAGAATACGTAAGAAATAAAGATATAGAAAGAGCATACATAATAGGTGGAGCAACTATCTATAAACTAGGTATGAAAGTTGCAGATATCTTTGAACTTACAAGAATCTATCATGACTATGATGCAGATGCATTCTATCCAGAGATCAATTTTGATGAATGGGAAGAGATAGCAAAAGAAGATCATGAAAGTGCAGATATCAAGAATAAAATGAATGTTAAGTTTTCGTTTATAACTTATAAGAGAAAAAAATGAGGTCATTATTCATAGTTTTCGATGGACTTGATGGTTCTGGAAAAGGAGAGATGATAAAAAGACTCTCAGAATATCTAAAAGAAAAAGGGCACAATATTCTATTAACAAGAGAACCTACAGATGGTCAATTTGGTAGACAAGCAAGAGAAATTCTACAAACAGAATCAGACCCATTATCATCATCAGAGAAATGTTTACAGCTTTTCATTAAAGATAGAAAAGAACATATAGATAAAGAGATTAACCCAGCAATTAAAGAAGGAAAAACAGTTATCTGTGATCGTTATTACTACTCAACTATTGCTTTTCAACATACACAGGGAATAGATATTCAAAGTCTTATTTTAGTTAATATGGGTTTTAAAACACCAGACATAACATTTATT
>CAYUUQ010000168.1:0-3526 GCA_964447875.1 uncultured Methanosarcinales archaeon
CTCCTAACTTTGCAGCAGCAGATTTCAACAGTACTTTTCTCTCATCTTTGCTTTTGATAAAAAAATCCGTTGGCAAACTATATAGATACTCAGCAACACCCCTATGTAAGAACGGCAACCTGACTTCTACAGGTTGAACCATAGTCATTCCATCTGCCCTTTCTAACATATGAGGTGCCATAACTAACCCATAACCTACCATAAATCTCAATTGATTGAAGAACCTATCTTTTTCCTTACTAGCAGAAAAAAAATCTCTATCAACAATTTCCTGGGCTATTGCAAAAGGATCATTAAATCTTCCTTTCAATAATCTACTTAAGTATTCTCTTGGAGCCCAACCAAATACCTTGCCAAATTCTTCAACAGAACCCACTGAATACTCTAATGGATTATTTGTTCTATAACCTCCTAAAACCTCATCAGCACCTTCTCCAGCCATTGCTACTCTAAATCCTTGTTGATTCATTAATTGAGAAGCATAATACCATATTGGAAAAGATGTATTACCAATAGGTCCCTGAGGTAGATGCATAATAATCTCAGGTAAAGTATGCTTAAACTCCTCAACACCAAATATTCTTTTGTGCAGTTCGCCATTCAATACACTTCTTGCAGCAATATCCGCATACTTAAACTCATTACAGTCTATTTCAACCGCCCCAAAATCACTATCTTGCCCAGTTATATCAACATTACCAACTAAAGATTCCAACCCAGAACTAAATGCATATGGCTGACCTAATAATTTAAAAATTGTAGCTGAATCTACACCACCACTTAACAATGTCCCATATTTAACTTCTCTTGGTGTCATCTCATCAACAGCATAATTTAACCTATCAATAAATCCACCAACGGCTTCATTAAAACTTATATCATACCTTGTAACAAAAACAGGATTCCAGTGTCTTTCAACTTTAACTCAATTAGAATCCGCAACCACATATGTTCCAGCTTGTAACCTTTTGATGCCTTCAACTAAAGGATTGATAGAAAACCCAAGTGAAAAATATTGAGCTAATGCATCATTAGATACCTCTCTCGAAGTAAGATCTAATAATGCTCTATGCTCAGACGCAAAATATATTTTTCCTTCTTTTTCAACATAAAATAATGGTTTTTGGCCAAACGGGTCCCTCCCGACAACTAACCTATCGTTCTTAGAATCATATATGGCAACAGCATACATACCTTCAATATGTTCAAAACAATTCTCACCATATTTTTCATAAAGATGAACAATAGTTTCTGTATCTGAGTCTTTTGTAAATCTATGACCCTCTCCCTCTAACTCTTTTCTTAATTCTTTGTGATTATAAACTTCTCCGTTTAATATAACTTGAATAGTTCCATCTTCATTTGAGATTGGCATAGTGCCATTATCGACACCAGTTATACTGAACCTGTTTGAATTAAGGCTGCACCTTTCATCTAAAGAACTATCGCTTTCATCTGGTCCGCGATATTTTAGCATATCTTGAGCTTTTCTTGCCCAACTTATATCAGAAGAATCCAAACTTCCATAAACACCATTTATGCTGCACATCTAAATCATCTCCGCATTACAATATTTTCTAAAAAAAGATAAAGAATTTTCATGAGATTTAACACTGATAGAAGCTAAACAGTCCTTGACAAAAACGACATTATATCCTTTAACAAATGCAGACCTTGCAGTGCTTTCAACACAAACATCAGTCTGACAGCCGGCAAAGAGTATTGTCTTTATTCTTTTCTTTTTCAGCCATTTTTCTAAATTTAGATTAGAAAACGCATCGTACCGATGTTTGATGAATACATTTTTATTAGGATAAATCATATAAAACTCAGATCCCCATTTTTTAGAATTACACAACCCAATTAACCCCTTAGAAACATAACTCTCAATGATATTATGAGATAAATATTTCAAATCATAATATGACTTAATATATGCTATTGGTATCTTCAATCTTTTAGCATGTTCTATAAAATCTAACAATGGATTTATTGTTTTCCTAATATGAGATACATCAAAACCAGATTTAGCTAACATGCCATTTTCAGAATAAAAATCATTCTGTACATCAATAACCAATAAAGCAGGATTTATTATCATTCTACAAAAACCTATAATCCCTATACTGCTCTTCGTCATCTTCCTTAGCGCTAAAGATATCTACAACAAACGCTAAGCCTGTTTCTAAAACCCCAATAACTTTTTCTTTAATTTTCATTTTCACCACTATATGAAAGTATATACTACAGTATATAATAGTTATCTCCCCCCATAGGGTGAACAATAGAAACATTTATATATTTCAATAACAAATCCAACAATAATGGTCGGTCGGACAGGGGTTGTCCATACGGGATGTCCGACCAGATTTCGAAGAAATTTACAAAATACATTTTAAAAAATTTCCAAAAATGAACACAAAAATACTAGAAAACATAGGTTTAACAAAAGGTGAGATAAAAGTCTACCTGGCGTTATTAGAACTAGGAAACTCAACTTCAGGCCCTATAATAATAAACTCCAATGTTTCAAGATCTAAAGTATATGAAATTCTAGAAAAACTAAAAGAAAAAGGTCTAACAACAGAATCAATTAAATCCAATACAAGATATTTCCAAGCAACAAATCCAGATAAAATATTAAATTATATAGATAGAAAAGAATCTAAATTAAAACAACAAAAAAAAGACTTCAAAGAACTCTTACCTGAACTAAAACTAAAACAAACATTAGTAAAAGAAAAACAAGAAGTAAAAGTTTATGTTGGTTTTGAAGGTTTAAAAACGTTTTATGATGAGATTCTAAAAAGTGCGAATAAAAAAGATGAATATCTTGCTATGACATTCAGTAACAAATCATTAGATAATAAATCAATAATCCATATGTTTCAAAAATTTCATCAAAAAAGAGGAGAATTGGGGTTTAAAGCAAAGATATTATGCCATAAAGACGATAATTTAACTCAAAAAAAGATGAATTATAATAAAACAAAATTATACGAATTCAGAACTACAAAACAAGTAATACCAACAGGAATTGCTATCTTTAAGGACACCGTAGCAACATATAACTGGGGCAAAGTTCCAAGAGTTTTTGCAATAATATGTAAAGAAAATGCTGATCAATATAGAAAATTCTTCTATCACTTATGGGATAACTAAAGATTCTTTCTCTTCCGATATCCGCTAAGCCACCATTCAACATACTCACGAGAAATCTTCTTATTAAGAACATGCTCAGCTTCCTTATGAAATTTAGTTATATTAAAAGATGAAACCAAATATTGTCGTTCTTCAGCAATTTGCCGAAATATTTCTTCATCTGCTTTAACTCTCTTTATCTTCTTTAGAATTTCTTTATTAGTTATCATAAACTAAGGGTTTCACCCAATAGACCCCTGTGGATTATTAGTACTATTTCGCTTCTCTCAATAGTACGAATTGGCCTATTATTTTATCATCACAGGAAAATAAAAAGTGGGTCTAAGGAGATTTGGACTCCCGACCTCCGGCTGGCTTAGAGTAT
>CAYUUQ010000169.1:0-3486 GCA_964447875.1 uncultured Methanosarcinales archaeon
AAAAATGCAGTCAGGCGGCGGAACAAACTTTGTATCAGGACTAATGAGGGCATCTTTCTTATTAGAAGGACAAGAAGGAACAAAGAATGTAATACTTATAACAGATGGTATAGAGTACTCAACAAAAACTGCAACAATAAGTACCATTTCTTACCTAAAACAACTAGGTATAACAACCTATACAGTAGGTATTGGTCAATACACAGACGAAGAACACCTAAAAAGAATAGCAGAACTAGGTGGTGGTTTATTCTTCAGACCAGACGAAACAGAAAACCTTAATTTGGTTTTTGAAAGATCAGAAGCAACTGACCCAGAAAAACAAGCTTCAGAATATAAGCTCATGGTCAGAGATAGAAATCACTGGATAACAAAAGGAGATGTATCAATAGATGCATCTGTTACTGGTTATAATAATGTTGTTCCAAAACTGGGTTCAAGAACATTAGTTGCAACAACAAACGCAAAACCTATAATCACAGCAGGACAATTTGGCTTAGGAAGAACTGTTGCAATATCAACTGATGATGGTTCAGCATGGGCAGCTGATTTATTAAAAAACAAAAACTCAGAGATTATAACAAGATCAATAAACTATGCTATTGGTGACCCTGGAAGAAACCTTGACTTTGACGTAACTATTGATGATACACCAATAAATAAACCAACAACAATAACTGTTCGTTCAGATAAATTACCTAAGTCAGAATTAGATCTCTCAAAAATAAGCGATGATTTATACGTTGCAACAATCTATCCAGAAAAAGAAGGGATATCAGAAATATTAGGTGCAAAGTATGCAGTAAATTATAATGATGAGTACTTGCATACTGGAATGAACTCAGACTTTAAAGCATTAGTAAGATTAAGTAATGGAAATGTTTTCGATAAAGATGAAATAACCAAGATAGTAGAAGAAATAAAGACAGTTTCAAAAAGAACAAAGGTTGAATCAGTAAACTATCGCTGGCCTTTTGTAGTAGTTGCATTACTGATGTTATTAATTGAAATTATAATCAGAAGATTAAAAGAAAATTTTAGGAGATGATAACTATGAAAAAAGATGTAAACTTCATTTTGCTTACACTTATTATGGGTGTTGTTATAATCTTAGTAGGTTTCACAGTATACTACCAAGGAACATATGAAAATTTGTTTTCTCAATATAATGAAAAAGTTAACCGTTTAGAACAAGTAACAGAACAACTTGGTTTAGAAAAAAGTAAAGTTAATCAAACAGAATACCAACTTGAACTTAAGTCTGAAAGAGAAACAGACTTAAGTCAAAAATATGGTAGTTTAAGAGAAGAAAATACTGCTTTATTAGATGATAAATCAAAACTTACAAAAGATCTTACTGAGAAAAAAGCAACATTAGTACAAACACAAGCAGATCTTGCTAAAAAAGAAACATTGCTTAAGCAAACACAAGATGATCTTACAGAAGCAAATAATGAGATTGATTCATTAGAAGATGATCTTGATGATTGTGAAGATGATCACGATACATGTGAAGCTCAATTAGCTATATGTCAAGGATAAAGAATGAAGAACTTCAAAAGAAAACTAACAAACCTGTATAAAACATTAGACGGAATATTTATTTTTAGAAATGTTTTATCTACTTTGATAGTTTTCCTAGTATTTTATATTGTTTTTATGACAGCAAACTTCTTCATCCCAATAAATCAATTATGGGCTATTGTTCCTGCAGGATTATATTTTGCATATACTTATTATTTTGACATAAATAAAAAAATGAATAATCATAAGTTATCTATAGTAGAAAAAAGATATCCTGAGATGAACGAAAAATTAAGAACAGCAGCAGATAACTTATACTTAGAAAACCCTGTTGTAGAAGAACTACAAGAAGAAGTAACTAAAGATCTTAAGAAAGTTTACGCATCTTCATTTTTAGATGTAAGGAAAAACAGCGTAAAGATATTATCAATAATAATATTATGTCTTGTAATTATCGGTTTAGCTGTTTTACAATTCAAGCTTATGGATTGGGGTATAATAACACCAAAAAATCCAAGAATAATAATGGGTTCAGCATCACCCTTTGATTCAGAAACAGACGACATATCTGCAAGCGATGCAGAAAATGTTGATCTTTATGGTGAAGAAAGTATAGGTGAACTGGGTGATGAAGATGCATTTATTTCTATAAACTCATTAAGTTTTGAGTTAACAAATGTACGTTCAGAAGATGAAATACCAGATGATAATTTCAATGATAAGTTCCCCGATGAGATAGAACTCTTACAAGAATGTGATGAAGATTGTGTTCATCAGAATAATATTCCATTAGATCAGCAGGAATTGGTAAAAAATTACTTTATCAATCTTGCAGAAAGTTAAAATAAACAAAAAATAAATGAGGTAAACAAAATGAAGAACTACAAACACGTATTTGATACATTATACAAGGAAGTCGGAAAAGTTATTGTTGGACAAAACGACCTTATAGAGCAGACTATGATAGCTATCTTAGCTAATGGTAATGCGCTTTTAGAAGGTTATCCTGGACTTGCAAAAACATTAGCAGTTAATACATTATCTGAACTAATGGCTCTCGACTTTTCAAGAATTCAAAATACACCTGATTTGATGCCTTCAGACATAACAGGAACATATATCATTCAGGAAACAGGTGGAAAAAGAAACTTTAAGTTTCAACCAGGTCCTGTTTTTGCAAATATTGTTCTTGCAGATGAGATAAACAGAGCAACACCAAAAACACAATCCGCTTTACTTGAAGCCATGCAGGAGAGACAAGTTACTGTGGGTAATGAAACCTTTAAACTAGAAGCACCTTTCTTTGTTCTTGCAACACAAAATCCAATAGAACAAGAAGGAACATATCCCCTACCTGAAGCACAATCAGATAGGTTCTTACTAAAGATAAAGGTTGAATACCCAAATATCGATGAAGAAGAGAAGATTGTAGATATGTACACAGGAACTTCAGCTAAACCAAAACTTAAACCTTTGTTGAAAAAAGATCATCTTGTACATCTTCAAGAGATGACCAAGCAAGTACCTATAGCTAATGATGTAAAAAAATTAGCTATAAAGATAACTACATCTACTAGAACAAATAAAGAGATAATTCAATACGGTTGTTCACCAAGAGCGTCTATTGGGTTAATATTAGCATCTAAAGCACGTGCCTTAATACAAGGAAGAAATCATGTAAGTGTAGATGATATAAAGACTATGGCTTATCCTGTTTTAAGACATAGAATTATTTTAAACTTTGAAGCAGAAAGAAAAGGCATGACAACAGATGATGCTATAACTGAATTGATAAAGAAAGTAAAATGATTGATTCGAGCTTTTTAGACCAATTAAAGAAGTTTAGCCTAGTTATAAATAAAAGGGTTACATCTAGTTTCAAAGGTCAAAGAAAAAGTATTGCATTAGGTAAAGGAATGACATTTAAAGATCATAGGATCTATGCATGAGGAGATGACTTCA
>CAYUUQ010000170.1:0-3440 GCA_964447875.1 uncultured Methanosarcinales archaeon
GAAAACTAAAATAGTGGACTTTAAAGGATTTTGTTTAATATATTTAATTGCGTTTTCTTTACCCCAATTATTTCGTTCTATATCATTTTTTATTTTATTTATTACCCTAGTAGATTCAAAATTGAATGTTCCAGTGGCATTAGGATTATATCCCATATACAGATTATATCCTGCCCTAGTATCTATAAACACAAATTGATCTGTCACTATATAATTTCTAATAATACAGGAACTAATTAAAATTAATATGAACATCATGATGATTGCGAAGTTTCGTATTGTTAGTTTTATATTTTTTTTATGATAATAAAACCACAGAAATAAAATTGGGATAAAAGCAGAAATTGAGGGTCGAGTTAAGATTGTCAATCCAAGAAATATTCCAACTAAAATATAGTATTTAGGTTCTTCTAATGATTTTAGAATGAAAAAGACCGATAGTCCGAATAATGGAAGAAATATATTTTCTGTTATGAGAGCAACAGTATATAAGATAAATGGGACATGAATTGTTATTATTAATGCAGAAATTTTTGCAATTTTCATATTAAAAATCTTTTTACAGATCATATAGGTTATAATTGGTAATAAAGAACCGAGAATTGCTTGAGTAATTCTTATGACCAAGTAACTTTTTCCAAATAATAAGTATAATGTAGCCATAAAGAAGGGATATAGTGGGGGTCTGAATGTGGTTGTAATACCTTCGTACCATGCAAATCCTTCACCAGAAATTAAATTTGTAGCAATTCTATCATATTGTTTTTGATCGTAACTTAATCCACCACCATCTGCTAATAAGACTACAGCTATTCTTAATATTAGTGCGAGTATAAATATGAATATTATGATTTTTTTTTCATCATATTTCATATTGAAAATATTAATTTATTTTTATTTAATACTTTCTAAATAGATATAATCTTTTTTTATAATTTCTTTAACAAGTAATCTCTTAATATAAAGAATTCTTGAGCTTGTTTTTTTGTTACTTTATCTGCTTGTTTTGAATTCTTCTGGTAAGTTGGTAAATCTATCTTTAATATATTTTTTTATTTCGTTGTTTTTATGTTTATTGTAAAGGAGTTTCATATTTTTTAATAAAGAAAGAATTTTTTCTTTAGTGTAATTTCTTTTTGTTGTGTTTATGTTTATGTGAAGACCTAAACAATCTTTACAACATTTTATTTCATATCCTGCTTTGTATAGTCTATAACCTAAGTCTATATCTTCTTCTCCCCAACCTTTGAAAATATCATCGAATTGAAATTCTTCAAATATTTTTTTAGGTATTGAAAAATTATTTGTTACGAATAAATACCATAGATTTGGATTTGTTTTTGATGAAGAGAGTTGTTTATCTTCAAAAATATTATCTCTGAATTCTTTTTGAAATAAGGTATTGAAGTTATTAAATTGATTTTTTACTTTTTTTATATCATATTTATGGTCTGTTCCATAAGAACAAGAATAACCTAATACAATATTGTTATTTTGATTGTTTATATGATTTGAAATAAAAGATTTTGATGGAATAATATCTGAATCAATAAAAATTAAAATATCTCCTTTTGCGTTTTTTGCGCCTAGGTTTCTTGCTTGGCCTGCTCTAAAACCTAAGTCTTCTTGGAACAGATATGTTATTGGAATCTTTGATTTAATGTTTTTTACTAAATCTTTTGTCCCATCAGTTGAACCATCATCAACTATGATTATTTCATACTTATCTTTTGGATAGTTTTGATTTAATAAAGAAGTTAGGGATAAAGATAATAAGTCTTTTTGATTGTATGTTGGAATTATTATTGAAACAAATGGTTTGTACATCAATGAATCATTATTAAAATAATCTCCAGTTCTTAATTTAGAATCAAATCTGCTACCTGCTAGACATTCGTTCAAATACTTGCAAGATTTACACTGATTAGATACAAAATCTAGGGATTTTAGTTTTTTTATGTAATTAGAGTTCCATGCTTTTTCTATATCTATATCAGAAGATAGATTTTCTGTTATAAAGTAACTAGGCTTTATGAAACCTCTAGGATCAACTATTAATCTGGAATGACCATCATCATATTTTGCTCCTAGGCTTATTTTCGCTACATCTGCCATGTTTTCTTTGCCTAAAAGGCAAAAAGGTATAGCATTTGCAATAGGGTATTCTATAGCTGATTCTGTTTTAATTTTATTTAGCTTATTTATGAGAAGTTTAAAAGATTCTTTGGAAACTATGTCTTTAGAATCCTTATTAGCTATTGGCCTGTACCATTCCCAATCATCTAGGTCCAATTCCTTAACTATCTGGTATATTTTATCAAAATTATCGATATTTTCCTTTAAAGCTATTGTTCCAGAGCGTATTGTTTTGATTTTTGTCTGTTTAAGTAGTGATAAAGCTTTGATTCTGTTATCAAAAGAATCGACTTTTGTTATTTCTTGTTCTTTTTCTTTTGAGTAAGCGTTTAAAGCTATCAAAATATTATCTACGTATTTCTCTAATTCTTTAGCCATATTTTCATCTATCAATAATCCATTGGTATTGAGTCTTATCTCCTTAAAATTATTTGATTTAGCATATTTTAGAAGCTCGAATATGTCTTTTCTCAATAAGGGTTCTCCGCCTGAGAAACGAATGAAAGGAATATTAAGTTCTGCTGCTTTGTCTATTATTTCTATAATTTTATCTTTATCTAGATCTATCTGCTTTCGTTCTTCTTCTGCAAAGCTATTTTTGTTGAAGCAGAAATTACAGTCTAGGTTGCATCTTGAAGTTACTTCAATAACTATCTCTTCTGGTTTAGATAAGTTTGATTTTCTTGCTTTCCTTATATTATCCAATCTTTCAGAAATAGATGTATCTTTGACCATATGATAAAGAAAACAAGAAGAATATAAAAATATTACTTAATAACTTGAGTGGTTTGCATGATGTGTGTGGGTTGCTGTTGCAGTTCCACCACTATAGCTTAAACTCAAGGAATTGCTGTGAGATGTACCTGCTTCTACTTCCTGAACTGAGGATACTGCACCGATAGTTGCTCCTGCTAGGAATGCTCCTGTTGTAAGCAATGCTTGTTTAGAGATCTTTCCTTCCTCGCTTAATAAGTAATTCGAAAGCTTCTTTTTTATTTTTGGAATTTTTGATTTCATATTAATACTATTCTAGTATAACTTATTTATAAATGTTTTTATTTTAAGAGGTATTTGATATCTTTGACCATTTCTCAAATACTTGTAAATGTGTTTGGCTAGTCATGATTTTCTCAAAAATATAATCAAACATGCCTTTTAATATCTTACAACGATCATTGGTTGCTAATTTTGGCGTTAAAGTTTCTGTTTCTGCATAAGTAAGAACAGGACATAACCCACAATATGGTTTGTATATGCATGCATCACATAGATAACAGTCGTTTGTTGAGGCTGCTATGATTGAT
>CAYUUQ010000171.1:0-3416 GCA_964447875.1 uncultured Methanosarcinales archaeon
TCCCTCTAATGATGTTGGTTCAGTTTTTATTAAGAAAACTGGATTTGCTGGAAGTACTGGTGGTGGTAGCGGAGATGAATGTGGTTCTTGTGAGAGTTTGGATGATTCTGGTAATTGCGTTGATTATTGTGATGGTGCAGGATGTTGTAGTGATGGAGTAACATGTAAGGATAGTGGTGGTTGTTGTCCTGGTGATACTTTATGTGATGGACAATGTATATCCAATGATGAACAATGTTGCACTGATACTGATGATGAATATATATGTGGTTCTGATAAGAATTGTTGTGGTGGATATTGTATAGAATCTGATAAAGAATGCTGCAGAGATACAGATTCTCTTTATACATGTAATTCTGATCAAGAATGTTGTTATGGATATTGTGCTGAAGAGGGGACTGATTGCTGTGAAGATGTAGAGGATTGCGATGTACAAGACCCAGATGTTGCTTGTTGTAATAATCAATGTGTTATTAAATGTAAAGATAGTGATGGTGGAGATAATCCAAATACCTATGGTGTAATTAAATTTAATGGCCAGATAGTTGCTAGAGATAGATGTTTTACTAGTAGCGGTGGGCTTTATGAATATGAATGTGATGGTGATTGCAGTTGGAATTCAATTACGCAAACTTGTCAGCCATCTGGAACAGAATGTAGTTTGGTGGAAGATAGGTGCTTAAATAGTTGTGATGATGATCAATATGAATGTCCTAATGGTGATTGTATTGATCCAGAATGTCAAATAAATAGTTGTGATGGGAATGATTTATGTACTTTGATTACTAATGCTGATGGAAGTTGTTATTTTGATTATCTTTATTGTGGTGATAATATGGTTTGTTCTAGTGGTTTAGGTTGTCAATGTCAAAATCCAAGTCATGCAGTTTGCGGTAGTAGTAATGAATGTTGTGAGCCAGAGAATTGTGTTGATGGTAGTTGTAATTGTCCTGATGGAACAGAAGAGTGTCCAGATGGTAGTTGTGTAACTCCTGCTTGTAATCCAGGAGAATGTATAGGTAATCAAGATTGTGTTAAAGTTATAAATGATGATGGGAGTTGTTATTATGAGCAAAGGCAATGCGAACAAAATCAAGTATGCATAGATAATTCCTATTGTCATTGTCCAGATGGAACTTATCTATGTGCAAATGGTTATTGTACAGAGAAGAAATGCGAAGAAGATCAATGCCAAGGTAATTCAATTTGTACGTTTTATATTGACACGGGAACCAATATCCAAGGAGGAAATCCTATTCAAGGAGGAAATTGTTATTTTGAATATCAAGAATGTCCAACTGATAAACCAGTATGTTTGAATAATATAGGTTGTGGTGAAGAATGTGATGGTGATATGATTGATTGCGGCGGCGGACTTTGTTGCGGTCCTTATGAGATGTGCGGACCAAATGATGATTGTGTTCAATGTTTGGATGATGGAGATTGTTTTAATGATGGAAATGATTATTGTGCTATGCGAACACAAATAGCTTATCAAACTTGTGAGGATGATGGTGTTTGTAAATTTAATACTAGGACAGATTGTGCTGATACTGGATTAACTTGTGTAAACGCACAATGTGTTCCAAGTTCAACATCTTCAGATACTAATATCAATGGATTTTCTGTTTATATGGCACGAGAAGATAATACTTTAGATGGCATAGCTTATCAATTTTTACCATCAGGTATACAGTTTAATAATCCAGTAGAATTGACTTTAAAACACGAAGGTAACTTATTTTATGATAATGATGGAATAACAATATATCGTTATGAAGATGATCATATAGATAAAGAATGTGAATATGTTGTTTTGAGTAATACTACAAAAGTTATAGATAATTATGGTGGCATAATAGAATTAGAAGATGCTAAGTTAACTTTCCCTATGAGTTCATTGTCTAATTCAACATGGATAACAATAAGGAAATTAAATTTGTCTTGTGATAAAATGTTAATTAATCATCAGATAAATCAAAATAAAGTATCTTTTTATTATACCGGAACATTGCCTTATTTACTTAAAATAAAAAAAGAAAAAAACTCTGATGATGGTTATGTTGTTGCTAAAGTGAATGAACAAGAAGTTCTAATCGACTTATCTTTTACCCAGAACCCATCAAAAGTATTCTATTATTCTGCTGAAAGTACAGAAGGTATAGCTACAGGTAGTTTTTCTTTAGAATAAAATAGTTTAATTCCACAATATAAATATTTTTAAATGAAATCCTTATTATTGCTGTATAATGTTGGGGAAGAAGCATATTAAGGATAATATTTTCTTTTATAGTAGTCATATATTTATATTTCTCTATTCTTTACTAAGTTTGATCATACCTTTTGTAAGATTTAATCATTTGTTTACCTGGGATACTGCAGGGTTATATTTTTCAGCATGGTATTCTAAATATTATCTTTTTCCAAGGATCGTTGGATGGAATCCTTTCTTTTTTTTAGGGTATCCACACAATCAGTTTTATCCACCATTGTATTCTTACTTAAGCGCATTACTTTCTATTGTCATGCCATTAGATATAGCATTTAAGTTAATTTTAATTGTTGTTTTAGTATTAACTCCAATATCATTTTATTATTTTAGCAGGTCTTTAGGGTTTTCTAAGAACAGATCATCATTAATTATGCTAATTATGTTTGCAGTATTGTTTATATTTCCTCACAATCATTACGGGGGGAATATGCATTCTACATTTAATATAGGTTTATTTGGAAATGCTTTGGGAATTATGTTATTCTTTTTTTATTTTGGTAGTTTAATAAGAGCTATTAAGTCTAAGAAGTTCATCTTACCAACTATATTATTTTCTTTGATAATTCTTAGTCATATCATATCTGCGATGGTTGCTGCAATATTATTGTCTGCTTTAATTCTTATATATATTAAAGAAAAAGATAAAATAATTTTGTTTGCAAAGCATATAGGTATTGTTTTTTTATTAACTAGTTTTTGGACAATACCTTTTTTAGCAAAGTTCTCATGGACAAGTGCTGTTCAAATAGGTTATGATAGTGGTGTTTTTGAGTTTTTGTTTTTAGTTTCAACAATTTATTTACTTTTTGTTCTTGCTAGAAAGAAAAAGCAGATGATTCCTGTTGCTATGTTTTTGTTTTTTGTTTTGGCTGCATCATTAATTGGGAAGTTGTTCTCAATTCCAATTCATTTCTATAGATTTAGTATGTTTTTATTTTTGATGGTGCCATTAATTGTACTTTCTTTTTTTAAGAAAGAAAAGATAATTATATATTTATTATTAATATTTTTAAGTTTGTTTTTCTTGTTTACAGTAGAGAATTTACATCCTGAAGGTACTCCTGTTATGGATGATATAAGGTCTTTACCTACTGGATTAGGTGGTAGGACTTTTATTGTTGCTTCATTTAATAAAGAGACTTCT
>CAYUUQ010000172.1:0-3394 GCA_964447875.1 uncultured Methanosarcinales archaeon
AGGAGAGATGAGCTGTGTAGCAGCAGCATTACTCTTAGACACAAATATTATAGTAATAGACGAAAGAACAACCAGATTAATAATTGAAAATCCCCATAAACTAAAGAACATTCTTGAACACAGACTCCATACAAGAGTAGAAATCAACAATACAAACCTAAAAAAGTTCAGAAATATAACAAAAAACATAAAATTAATAAGATCTGTCGAATTAGTTACATTAGCATTTGAGCTAGGATTAGTTGATAAATACCTTCCAAATATAGAAAACGGAAGACGTACATTACTTGAATCATTGCTTTGGGGTGTTAAATTGGACGGTTGTTCTGTTTCCAAGAGCGAAATAGAACAGATTATGAGAATTGAGAAAGTTTGATATTAATGATAAAAGGACAGATAATTTCTGGAGAATTTGGCAAACTTATAGCTAGAGAGAAATCCGACCAAAAATTAGAACTAGGAGAACTTGTTATAGCTGATACAAAAGATGGAAAAATATTGCTTCAAGTATTTGACTTATTATTTGGTTCACAAATATCCCAACAAAACCTAGAATTAATTTCTGGTATGTCTTTAGAAGACAACACCAACCTAGAATTCTTTGATAAAGAATTAAGAAACTATAATCTGGCACTATTAAAATCATTAATCACAATAAACAACACGAGAGCCCAAGTCTCAAAATCTCTACCTAATTTCTTCTCACCAATAAAACAAGTAACTGAAGAAGATTTAAAATTCTTAACAAAACCTAAAAATCCACTATTTATAGGAAACTTAAGGTCTGGATCAAAAACATTAGACCTAAATATATTCTTAGATGGAGAAAAAGCCTTTTCTCATCATATATTAATTCCTGCAACAACAGGAAAAGGTAAATCTAACTTAATGTCTTGCATGTTATATGATTCATTAGAAAAAGACTATTGTGGAATCTTAGTTTTAGATCCACACGATGAATACTATGAAAGGTTACAACCAAGCAAAAACCTAGTTTATTATACGCCAAAAGAGGCCCCACCAGGAACAAAAACCCTAAAAATCAACTTACAACAAATAAAACCATCTCATTTTAACGGAGTTGTGGAATGGTCTCAACCTCAATCAGAAGCACTATATGCTTTTTATTCACATTATAATGAGAAATGGATTGAAGCAATTATCCTAAAAAAACCATTAGATGTTAAATTTGGTGAAGCTACATTAGATGTTGTAAGAAGGAGAATATTAAGGCTATTAAATCTTAATTTTGTCAATAATCAATTATTCTGTAATGGTGTTTTCCAGTTAAACGCTGGAGAAACTACAATAAAAGATATATGTAATGAACTAGAATCAGCAAAAACTGTAGTAATAAACACTTCAGGTTTTTCAGGAGCTGTTGAAATATTGATAGGATCATTAGTAACAACAGAGATATTCAATAAATATAAATCTTATAAGACTAAAACCAATCTTAAAGATAAACCAGTTATCTCAATTGTTTTAGAAGAAGCACCAAGAGTGTTAGGTAAAGAAGTTCTAGAAAAAGGAAGCAATATATTTCAAACAATTGCAAGAGAAGGTAGAAAATTCAAAGTTGGCCTAACAGCAATAACACAATTACCTTCCATGATTCCAAGACAAATTTTAGCAAACATGAACACTAAAATAATCCTTGGCGTGGAAATGAAACCTGAAAGGCAAGCCATAATAGAATCTGCCTCTCAAGACCTATCAAATGATGATAGAAATATAGCAAGTCTAGATACTGGCGAAGCAATAATAACCTCTAATTTTGCTCGTTTCGCAACTCCAATAAAGATTCCATTCTTTGATGATCTAAAAAGAGAAAGTAAAACTGAAACAAAAAAATCTTTTTCTGGGATTGATATACAATGAAATTTGCACATCTAGCTGATTGCCATATCGGCTCTTGGCGTGATCCGAAATTAAATAATATCTCAACAGAAGCTTTCAAAAAAGCAATTAACTCTGTAATAGAAAAGAGAGTAGACTTTATTTTAATAGCAGGAGACCTGTTTAACACATCATTACCTGGAATAGATAAACTAAAAGAGGTAACTAAAAAATTAAAAGAGGTTAAAGACCATAACATTCCGGTTTATATGATAGCTGGTTCTCACGACTTCTCTCCATCTGGAAAAACAATGCTCGATGTTTTAGAACATGCAGGATTATGTATCAATGTAGCTAAAGGAAGAATAAGTAACAACAAATTAATACTAAATTTCACCATTGATAAAAAAACAGGTGTAAAAATAACTGGCATGTTAGGGAAAAAAGGTGGTCTGGAAAAAGAATACTACGAAGACTTAGCTAGAGTTCACTTAGAAAAAGAAGAAGGTTTTAAGATTTTCATGTTCCACTCATTACTTACAGAACTTAAACCAAAAGAATTTGAAAAAGTTGATTCTCAACCAGTAAGTTTATTACCAAAAAACTTCAACTATTATGCTGGTGGTCATCCGCATATAGTAAAGGATACTAAAATAGAAGGTTACGGAACAATAACATACCCAGGCCCATTATTTCCGAATAATTTCGCAGAACTTGAAAAACTACAAAACGGTGGGTTCTATATATTTGAAGACGGTAAACTAACATGGGAGCCTATAAATATATATAACGTTGAATCATTGAATATAAACTGCAATCACAAAACACCAGAACAAGTTGGGCAAGAGCTTCTTGTAGAAATAAAAAATAAAGAATTTATCAATAGTATTGTTACAATAAGATTAAAAGGTATACTAGAATCAGGAAAACCATCTGATATAAACTTTAAAGAAATAAATCAAAAATTATATGACAAAGGCGCCTATTTTGTCATGAAAAATTCCTTAGCATTAGTAACAAAAGAATTTGAAGAAATAAAAATAGATGCATCTACTATAGATGATGTTGAAGAAAAAATAATAAAAGAGCATCTGGGTAGAATAAACATAGATAACGAACTAAACCTAACTAATCAATTAATGAATTCACTATCAACATCAAAAGCAGAAGGAGAAAAAGTAGCTGATTTTGAAAAACGTATTAGAGAAGAGATTAACGCTATAATTAACCTATAACTTCTATAGTCTTTAATTTACTCTTTAAACCACTAATTATACAAACTTTTTTACCTAATTTCTTAGATAGAAACTTAATTATCTCTATATTTGCTTTATTATTCTCTGGTTGTTCTTTAATAGAAAGTTTGTAAGCATCCTTTTCTTTATCATAACCTAAAACTTCATTTTTAAAACTATTTGTCTTAACCACAATTTTAAATCTAGTCTCAATTATATCCATAATGATATAAAATAAGTAGATGGAGTATTAAATCTTTTGAAAATTGTATAGTCACATAAGTGGTTTACATTTCTGCTTCTTTATAAATAACAGAAAA
>CAYUUQ010000173.1:0-3321 GCA_964447875.1 uncultured Methanosarcinales archaeon
GCAACATTGGTCTTTGGGGAAGGCGCAACTATAGCTTCTGAAGCTGCAATGCTTGGTGTTCCTGTTGTTTATGTTAATAGTCTTCAACTTGGTTATCTTAAGGAGCTTGAAAGAGACTATTCATTGGTTTATAATTATAAGAAACAGAATTTGGGATTAAAAAAAGCACTTGAATTATTAAAAAAGAAGAATCTTAAGCAGACTTATGTTAGAAGAAGAAAAAACATGCTTAATGATAAAATTGACGTTACAAAGTGGATGGTTGATTTTATAGAGAAAAAAAAGTACGATAATTGTTAGATCAATCTATTTTTTATTGTGTAATTATATATCTCATCAGATGCCTGCTTATGACCATATTCATTCCAATGCGCATCTATCTTAAAATGTGGGTTTATATTTGTTTCTTCAAAGCTTTTTTTGAATAATGGTAAAAGATCAAGACAGTTTATTTTATTTTTTTTGCATGATTCCATAATTTTCTGATTTGGATATTCTTTGTTGAAGTCTTCTGGAAGAGATGTATTGTTTATTTGGTTAGATGCAGTGAGAATAACTACAAGGAATTTTGAATCTATGCTGTTCGAATATTCTTTAGCTTCTTCTAATATTTTGTCATTTAGTTTAAAACTATATTCAAATTCTTTGTTTTTTTTGTCATATACAAAATAATCTAATGGGATACCGTCTTTTTCTAAATTGTTGTTTTGATTTAAGATCTTTTTTAATTTGAAAGCTAATCTAAAGCTCTTAAAATTTCTTAAGAATCCTTCTATTTTACTTGGAGTACAATCAAAAGGTATTTGTTTTAATGTATTGTTTTCTATTTCAAAGAATGGCCTACATTTATCCGGTTCTAAGTTAGGATTTATATTTCTAAGGTCGTTTTGTGGAAATATATTAAATATGATTAAGTCTGGCTTATATATTTGAGCATATTTTTTTAATGCAACAAGATAACTAGCTGTTCCTTGGTTTGAGACACCAAAGTTATATACTTCTATGTTGCTGTATTTTTCTTTTAGACTATTTTCTAATAATCTATGGGTAGAATTAGAGATATCTACTTGTAATGCTTCCATAAATGAGTCTCCAAATATGAGGATACGTTTTATGCTCTTATTTTTTTCATTATCGAAGTTGTCGTCTATAAAACCTTGCGCATTAGCTGTAAATTGATGACAGAATTCTTGTTTGCACCAATATGCTGTCTTGTTTGGAATATGAATAGATCCTAAGACATTATCATATTGCCATAGTTCTTGGTCTTTTAGAACAAGGTTTAATGTCAGTTCTATAAAGATAAAACCAATTATTAATGTTATAGATAATAGTATGAGGTTAGTTATCAGCTTTTTATTTTTTTTATTTTTCATATTATATTAGTCTTTAGCTAATTCTTCACTATCCCACATATCTTTAGGATTATCTTCTCTTTTTACTAAGAAATTTCCAATAACTAAATAATCTATTCCTGTTCCCATCATACACTTATATGCATTATGAGGTGTACATACAATAGGTGCACCTCTTATATTAAATGATGTGTTGATAAGAATAGGTATCTTACTTAATTTTCCAAATTCTTTTATTACATCATAATATAATGGATTTTGTTCTTTTCTTATTGTTTGTAATCTTCCTGAGCCGTCAACATGTGTTACAGCAGGTATTTTTTTGTGCCATTCTTTTTTTATTGGATAGACCATTAGCATAAAGTCTGTAGGTAAGGGTATTGGGTCATCACACTCAAAATAGGTTAAAGCATCATCTTCACATACAACAGGAGCAAAAGGCCTGAATTTTTCCCTATGTTTTACTTTAAGATTAAGGATTTCTTGCATGTTTTTGTTACCTGCATTTGATAATATACTTCTTGAACCTAATGCTCTTGGCCCCCATTCCATTCTTCCTTGGAACCAACCGATTACATTATCTTCAAATATTAGTTTTGATGTTGTTTTTATCAAATCGTCAGTATTTTTGAATTTGGAATATGTTATTTCTTTTTCTTTTAGGTATTCTTCTATTTCTTTATCATTAAATTCTGGACCTAAGTAACCTGATGTCATTACATAGTCTCTTTTATTTCCTAATATTGTATTATATAAGTAGAATGCAGCTCCGATACATGTTCCACCATCGCTTGAATTTGGTTGTATCCATATATTTTTGAATGGAGTATTTCTTAAGATTTTACCATTTGCTACACTGTTTAATCCGCAGCCACCTGCTATAACTAGATTATCACTTTTTATTTTCTTATGAACATGAGATAATATCTTAAATAAAGCTTCTTCATATACCATTTGTAATGCAGCTGCAATGTCTTTATGCCTTTTTGTCATCTCAGAATCTCTTTTTGATATTGGTCCTCCAAGAAGATTACATAATTTCTTGCTTGGCATAGATGCTTTATAGTGGAATACAAAATAAGACATGTCAAATTCAAAGCTTCCATCTTCTTTTATATCTATGATTTGCTTTAATTTTTCGTAGTATTTGTTCTTTTCTTTATCCATAACTCCATATGGACTTAGTCCCATGACTTTGTACTCAGAGTTATTTACACTAAATCCAAGATATGCTGTTATTGCACTATATAATAATCCTAATGAATGAGGAAATTCTATATGTTTTTTTAGATTTATATCATTGTCTTTACCATGACCATATGTTGTTGTAGTCCATTCACCGACGCCATCTATAGTTACTATAGCAGCTTCATCAAATGGGCTTACCAGAAAAGAAGATGCAGCATGTGCCATGTGGTGTTGTAGGAATACTATGTCTCCTTTATACTTTAATTTCTTTTTTATTGTTTTTATTAGCCTTAATTTTTCATTTATCCAACTAGGCATAGCTTGATAGAATGTAGCAAAACTTCTTGGAAACATCTCAAGATGTTGGGATAGTAATCTTTCAAACTTAAGTAATGGTTTTTCATAGAATGCAATATGATCAATATCATCTATAGTTATTCCTGCTTCTTTTAGACAATATTCTATAGCTTTGACTGGAAACGATGTATCGTGTTTTTTTCTTGTGAATCTTTCTTCTTCAGCTGCAGCTATTAGTTTTCCATCTTTTAGTATGCAAGCAGATGAATCATGGTAATAACATCCTATTCCTATTATATACATCTTGTTCTCCTGTTTAAAATTGCCTATAGTAATTATCTATTGGTTCTTTTTTTAGATTATAGTCTTTCCAGTATGTCTTTTTTTTCTTCTCTTGCTTTATATCCATGAAATGTTTTCCTAATATTTTTGAGATTATTGAAGTTAGAGATACACCTATGAAATAATCTATTGATAAAAT
>CAYUUQ010000174.1:0-3304 GCA_964447875.1 uncultured Methanosarcinales archaeon
GATGGCCATATGGCTTTTGTTGGACCAGGAACTCCTAGGACGCATGGAACAATGCATATAAAAAATACAGAAGCGACAAAAGAAGCAAATTCAAGGTATGGGGAAGTTCCATCTCATTCTTACACAATGGGGCCAGCAACATTGCTTGCTGCAAGACAACTAGTTCTATTTATTACTGGTTATCATAAAGCAGTACCTATAAGGAATGCTATTAGTGGTCCAATAACTGAAGATGTTCCAGCATCACTTGTCAGAGAGCATAGTAATGGTATGTATGTAATTGATGGTGCAAGTGCTTCTCAATTGGGTGGATTAAATGGGTTATTAAAATCTCAGGGATATGGAAACCATAATCTATCTCTACGTACCGATGCACCAGATGATGTAGTTAGACAAGCTCTTCATTCTTTAGCAGAAATGACTCCTGGACAGATATCAAAAGAACTGGCTAGATCACAACCTATGCTGCAACAGTATAGGAATGAGAAGTTGTAAAGGTAAAAAGTAAAATAAAAAAATAAAAAATTAAGTTCCTACTCTTTTAAGTCTATCTAAAACTTCTGTCTGAAAACTTCCTATTGTCTCTTCCACAAATACTTCTAAGGGTTTATCAGTATTCATTAGTTCTGTTAAATCCATAGCAAACATTAATTGTGTTGCAATATCTACTCCATGTGACTCAAAATAAGTTGCATTTGCTCTCCTTCTACCAGTAGTTGCTAAATCATACCTTGCTCCACCCATATTTTGAGAATGATAAACCTCTAAAAGAGCATCACCGAGTTCTGTATGTTTACTAACATCCCAAGAAACTTTCATTTTATCAGGTAACCAATCAAGATCCTTCCAAACTTCACAAGCATATAATTCTGCTGGTCTCTGATCAGCAGGTAATCCCCTTAAAACAGCAAGTAAATTTACAGCAGTAGCAACATGAGTATCATGTTTATCAAATATATTATGAATATACACTACATCTGGGTTAGTTGCAGTAATTATTTCCTTCGTATCCTCATTAACAAGATCACGATCAATATTGCCCTGACCTTTTGTCTCTCTGCTCTGATAACCCATAAGAACTACAGCAGAATATTCTCCAACATAACCTGCCCTCTTTTCTTCAACTGCCCTCACTACAGACATTTCTTCTGGAGTTGTACAGGAATACTGTCCTTTTTTTGGTGAGGCACTACCATCTGTAACAGTAACTCCGGTAAACCATTGATCATCATTACGATAACATTGAGCAACCCCATCAAAAGCCATTATAGCTATATCATCATGATGACATCCGAAAGCTAAATGAGTAGTTCTACTTAAAGCTTCATTAACTTCAGTTGGTGTAGCTGGGTCTTTTCTTTCTGCATATTGTGGGATAAATATTTGTGCTGCTGGCACTAAAACCATTCTATTTGTATTATTTAGTTGCATCATTTTTTCACCTTGTTTAGTTTTTAAATTATCTAATTTTAATAGCAGGAGCCAAATGTTTAGTAATCTCTGGATCGGAAAAACTTTGTCCAGAAACACTTTCTGCAAGTCCGGCTGCAGCATATGCTTGTCCTGTTGCTCTAGATTCTGAATCAGCCACATGCAATTTCATTTCCAATTCTGGAAATTCAACATTCAAAACTGCATTAGCAAAAGGAACCGCAATATCACCTGCTGCACCTTCAGTTACTTTACCGAATAAGAATGCATCATGCATATTGTCATACATCATACCTGCCATTGCTACAAAATGTCCATAATATTTACCATATTGTTCAAACACATTGATAACTCGTTGATCTTTTCCTTCTTCTGCCATACCTATCAATTCTATCAATGCTGGTCTTAAAATATTCTTATCGGTCTCGTCCATCTTCAAATCTAAAACATCAGTAAGACCCGCTTGCTGGACTAAAAATGGCAAAGCTAATTGAGGTAAATAACATTCAGCTGCACCCCTTTCATCTGAATCCCATTTATATTGCAATCTTGCAAAAGGATGAAAATCCATACCTGGAAATGCTAATTCATGGAACCATGAATTTAATTGTCCGTTAAATATTGCTGCTGCTGCAACACTTGAACCTCCTGCAAGACCAATACATGTATCCAAACCTAATGATTCTGCAGCACCAAGTGCACTCACATCACCATCATTTCTAACAACTAATGGAACTCCCCATTTAGATTGTACTTCTCTAAAAATTGTCGGAATATATTCAATTGCTTCAGAAGGAAGATCTTTTATTAACGATCCAAGCTTATACTCATTATCAACAACAATTCCTGCTGTACTAATTCCTATTGCATCTATCCTAGGTAAAAAAGTTGCAGCTGCAGCGATGCCTTCATTTATCTTTTCTATCATGTAATTAACATCGGTAGCAGAATTTGGGTCCCATTCTAAACCTAAGTCTGAACTTTCAGCTCTAAAAACTTCCTTACCATCGATAACAGCAGAAAGCTTATAATCACTATTTCCTAGATCTATACCGATCCTACATCCCCCATAATGTCCGCCTATCTTCTGATATCTTTCATTTGATTCAGGAAGTTGTGAAAATCCCCTTTCTTTTATTTCAAAAGGTCTTTTGAAAACACCATTACCCATAAATTCAGCATCCCAAGAGTGTTCTCCATCCTCACCATATTCTTCCATTATATGTTGAGCTAAATTTCTAGAACCACCTATTTCTGCTTTCCATCCCCCTCTTTGCCATAAAATATATTTAAATAATCTCTCCCCTATTTGATTATTAACTTTCCTCGTTCTTGCATCATATCCAGGAAGAGCCTTATAATCAAATCTAGAAACGATATCATTAACTTGATGAACAGCAAAACCTACATTTCTTGCCCTATCTCCTGCTTCAGCAACCAATCTTCTATAAGCTTGAATCTCTCTTGCTCCAGAAATAAAATTCGGATCTAGATCATCTTGAATCTTTTTAGGTCCTTGTAACATCATATATCCCATTCTAATCATCCTCCTCCCCAGAAAACTAGGGAATTAATCCCTCTTTTTTTAACCAAATTGCTTTCAAGTTTAAAAATTTATATATACTCAAGAATAATAAATAAAAAACTTTATAAAACAACCTAGACCTTTTTCTCTAACATGGAAGAAAAACAAGAGTTATTCTGGGCAGACCAGTTAGCTAGTAAAATAATAAACAGAACTAAATTTCATTATACTGATGATGAAATAAAACCTCCAAAGGTTTATACTGTAAAAACATCAGCTTCCTTATCAGGAGTATTACATATTGGAAGATTATCTGATACAATAAGAGGATCAAGCGTGCATCAAGCA
>CAYUUQ010000175.1:0-3285 GCA_964447875.1 uncultured Methanosarcinales archaeon
GTTAAAATATGGGACAACTCATGACGATCTTGCATTAATATCTTACAAAAATCACGAAAATGGAAGCCTAAATCCTAAAGCCCATTTTTACAAAAAGAAAGTACCTTTAGAAAAAATAAAAACAGCACCAATTGTTTCATCACCTTTTACTTTATTTGATTGTTCTATAAGTGTAAACGGAGCAGCAGCAGCAATAATTTCTAGCGACAAAACAGATGTCGAAGTAGCAGGTTCAGGTTTAGCAACAGATTATCTTGCACCTTTTGAAAGAGATGATATAACTGTTTGGAATGCAGGTGTAAAATCAGGAAAAAAAGCCTTTGAACAAGCAGGAATAACTCCTCAAGATATAAATGTCATGGAACTTCATGATGCTTTTTCAATAGTTGAACTTATAGCTTATGAAGATTTAGGATTTTGTAAAAAAGGAGAAGCAAAAAACTTAATCAGAGACAATTATTTTACCTTAGATGGTAAGATTCCAACTAACACATCTGGCGGTTTAAAAGCACGTGGTCATCCTATATCTCCGACAGGTATGGCTCAGATAGTAGAGATTGTTGATCAATTAAGAAACAAATGTGGGGACAGACAAGTCAGTAATCCTAAATATGGATTAACTCATAATATTGGTGGAGCAGGAGGAACAACTTCTGTTAACATATTCAAGAAAATATAAGGTGGTAATATGGTTAAAGTATTAAGATGGGTTTGCGAAAAATGCAATAAAAAATGGATTCATCCGGTTAAAAAATGTATTTACTGTAATGATGAAATAAAAAAACAAATAGGTAGAAAAACTAAAGTTATTGGAGTATCAAAAGTAAATATTCCTAGTTTATTACACCCTATAACTCCATATCATGTGCTTATTCTTGAAGACGAGCATGGTAACAAGATGCCTAAAAAGACAATAAATGAATATAATATTGGAGATGTATATGAAGACACTCCTGATACTTCTGAGTCTGCTATTGCTGTTGTAAAAATAAAATACGATTATGATGAAGCAGTTTCAGAAGCAATAGAACTTATAGGTGGTTTAGATATTGATGAAAATAAAAAAATATTGATCAAACCAAACCTAAGTATACCTGGTTATTCTTACCTAGGTATGACTACAAATCCAAGAGTGCTTGATTCATTGATCAAATTATTGCTAGATAATGGGGTAAAAAAAGAAAACATTACCCTAGCAGAACAATCATTTTTCGTACCAATGGAAAAAGCAGCATCAAAAACAGGTCTAAATCATCTGGTAGAAAAATATGGGATAAATTTTATAGATATATCAAAAACAGAATTTGTTGAGAAAGTTGTAAGGGAATTTAAACTTAATATATCTAAAATAGTAGATGACTTCGATTTATTGATTAACGTCCCAGTTATAAAAACAGACATGGTTCTAGGAATGGACGGTGCTTTTGAAAATCTAACTAGATTCTTAAAAAAAGAAGACTTTGAAGAACTGGCAAAAGATCCGATGAAAGCAGTTGGTGCATTAGCAGTTCTACCTTCAGTCTTCCCTAAATTTATAACAATAGGGGATGGATCAATTGGTGAACAAGGAAATGGTCCAGCTATGTATGGTAGACCAGGATTTTTTGACTTGATAACAGCAGCAAGAAACCCTGTTGTACATGATAAAGCAGTACAAGAAATACTATGTCTAAGAAAATTACCTTACGTAGAACTTGCAGGAAAAGTTGGTGCTGGAGTTTATGATATTTCAAAAATCAAAATTATAGGTAATGAACTTGATGCTTTAAGAAGAGAGATAGATCAACCAATTGGTTCAAAATTGATTAAAAAATAATAACATGACAGAAAAACAATTAATGAAAGGAAATGAAGCAATGTCTGAAGCTGCTGTTAAAGCAGGTTGCAGATTCTATGCAGGTTATCCTATAACTCCTCAAAATGAGGTAACTGAATACCTTTCTGTAAGGATGCCCCAAGTTAATGGTGTTTTCATGCAAGCAGAATCAGAACTTGCAGCAATAAATATGGTTTTTGGTGCAGCATCAACAGGTGTAAGATCTATGACATCATCATCTTCTCCAGGTATAAGCTTAAAACAAGAAGGCATATCATATATTGCAGCAGCAGAACTTCCTTGTGTTATAGCAAACATTATGCGTGGTGGTCCAGGCTTAGGGAATATAACAGGTTCACAAGGAGACTATTTCCAAGCAACCCGTGGAGGAGGTCATGGTGACTATAGGCTTTTAGTCTTTGCTCCAAATTCAGTTCAAGAAATGTATGATCTTACAATAAAAGCATTTAATGCAGCAGATAAATACAGAAATCCTGCTATGATTTTAGCAGATGGTATTCTTGGTCAAATGGGTGAAGCTATAGAATTAAAAGATCCTCCAGTGCAAACAGACCTACCAAAAAAAGATTGGGCCCTTACAGGTTGCAAAGGAAGATCTCCAAATGTAGTAAGAACTTTATACTTACATCCTGAAGACGGACTTAAAAAAGTAAATGAAAAATTAGAAAAAAAATATAATCTAATCAAACAAGAACTTCATGAATACGAAAAAATAAATTGTGAAGACGCAGAAGTAATCATTGTATCTTATGGAACATCTTCAAGAATAGCTAAAGCAGCTGTTAAAGAATTAAGATCAAACAAAATAAAAGTAGGATTATTTAGGCCAATAACTCTATGGCCTTTTCCTTCAAAAGAATTAAGAGAACTTTCAAACAGTTGTAATAATTTCTTAGTTGTGGAAATGAGTAACGGCCAAATGATAGAAGATGTAAAATTATCATTATTCAATCTTGATAAAAAAATAAATATAGAATTTATGGGTATAGGGGGAGGATGGTATCCTCGCCCAGAAGATATTGTAAAAAAGATAGAAGAAATTCAAAATGGGACCTGAAGATACATCACCTACATTGAAAGATGCAAAAATGCATTATTGTCCTGGCTGCGGCCATACAATCGTAAATAGGTTAGTAGCTCAAGTAATTGATGAATTAGGTATCAGAGGAAAGGTTATAGGTACAGCACCAGTAGGTTGCGCAGTTCTTCTTTATGATTATTTTAATTGTGATATCATTGAATGCCCACATGGAAGGATTCCAGCTGTAGCAACAGGAATAAAAAGAACACACCCAGATAATATAGTTTTTGTTTATGGTGGAGATGGTGATTTATTATCAATAGGAATGGCAGAAACAATCCATTCAGCTAACAGAGGAGAAAATCTTACAGTTATCTTCATAAATAATGCAGTTTATGGTATGACTGGTGGCCAAATGGCACCAACT
>CAYUUQ010000176.1:0-3281 GCA_964447875.1 uncultured Methanosarcinales archaeon
GGGATTTTTGCGGCATTTAATTACTAATTGTATTAATTCTTTATAAACTTTACGTAATCTATTACATAATTATGTAATATATTACATAAAATAAGAATAGAATATTAAATAAACATAAAATTAATTAAAATTAAACAAACTATAGAATTAACCAACTATACCATCAGTTACCTTATCAACCTTAATTTCTTCATTATCTACTTTAAGAATGATATCTCCAAAAACTACCTTGCCATCTTTAACCTTAAGTTTAACCTTCTCAAAATCATCAAACCTAACTTGTGACGTATTATTAACATAACCTTCAACTGTAACTTCAGAACCTAAGTTAGCATCAGTTACATTAAGAAGCCCAACTTCCTCACGTGATGTTAAATCGCCTTGCGATTTATGGCTACTTGTCTCACCCGCAAGTAACATTCCCTGACTTTCAACACCTCTTAACTTAGCCTTCTTAAGATTGCTAACAACAATTATCTTCTTTCCAACTAATTCTTCTTTAGAATAATATTCTTTGATACCACCAACTAACTGTCTTTTCTCTGTTCCGAGGTCTATTTGTAAAACATATAATTTTTCTGCATCTGGATGATCATCAACAGAAACTATCTTAGCAACTTTCAGATTAAGTGGAAACTTAGGCCCTTCTTGTTCATCTTTAGTATCTTTTGTTTCTTTATTTTTAGTAACATCAACCTTATTGATTATAATCTTACCATCACTAATTCCATGATTTTTCAAATTAAAATCAATATCATCCCACCCTAAACCAGAAACATTCAATTGTTCCTGTATATTTTTAGAAAAATTAGGAATTATTGGTTCAGCAAGTATAGTTAAACATTTAACAATATTAACACATGTTCCTAAAACAGCTAAAGCTTGATCTTTATCTTCTTTAATCAATTTCCAAGGTTCTTTCTCTTGAAAATATTTATTTCCTAATGCAGAAACAGCGAGTATCTCATCAATAGCTTTCTTAAAGTCATACCCCAAATAAGCTGCCTTTATTTCCTTTATTTTGCCATTAATATCTTCGATGATTTTATCTTCATCAATATCCTTAATAGAGCTATCAAAGTTTTTATTGGTAAAAGATAAAACACGATAACAAAAGTTGCTTAAATTTCCAACTAATTCTGTATTTACTCTTTCAATTACTGCTTCTTCAGTATAATCACCATCATCCCCAAGTGGCATAGCACAAGCTAAGTAAAATCTAAACTGATCTACACCATATTTATCTATCTGCTCAAATGGTTCTACAACATTACCAGTTGATTTTCCCATTTTAGAACCTTTAGACAGTACAAAACCATGTACCATCAAGGATTTAGGTAATTTAATTCCGCCTGATATCAACATTGCAGGCCAAAAAGCTGCATGAAAACGAAGAATATCCTTACCTATTATATGAACATCACATGGCCATGTAGAATTAAACTTCTCTGAATCAGTACCATATCCTGCACCAGTAATATAATTAGAAAGTGCATCGCACCATACATACATAACATGTTCAGGATCATCAGGAACAGGTATCCCCCAGGGTAATGTCGATTTAGGTCTTGAAAAACTTATATCATTAGCTTCAGGTAACCATGAAAGTATCTCATTCTTTCTTGATTCAGGGATAACCTTATACTCATCTGATTTTATCTTTGAAATTAATTCGTCTTTATACTTACTTAATTTAAAAAAATAATTCTCTTCAGAAACTTCCTCTATCTCTCTTGTAGGATGATTAGGACATTTTCCTTCAACTAACTCTTTTTCTGTTTTGAAACTTTCACATCCTGAACAATAAAGTCCGCTATATTTTTGTTTGTATATATCTCCTGCTTCAACTAAAGCTTTCCAAAGCTTTTGAACACCAGGATAATGTACTTCCTTATTTGATGTACGAATAAAATTATCATAAGAGATATTTAACTTAGAATAAAGATCCTTAAAAACTTGAACATTTGAATCTAGAAATTCTAATATTGTTTTTCCTTCCTTTTTAGCAGTCTGCCAATTCTTAGTTCCATGTTCATCAGTACCTGTTTGAAAAACTACTTCTTTACCAACTAATCTATTGAATCTTGCTACAATATCGCATTGAACTATCTCTAATGCATGACCGAGATGACAGGGTCCATTAGGATAAGCTATGGCACTTGTCACATAAAATTTCTTTTTCATTTAAACCAACCTTATTTCTTTAATCTTGAAAGTATGTTTTCTTCAGCAACTTTTAAATCTTTGCATCTTTTAGCATGTTTTAGGTATGGTTTGATTAACTGAAACAATCTAAAAATGTCTTCTTTTTTATTTACACTAACACGCCAGAAATCTTTATTATATTTTCCCTTCTCCATAGGCATTTCTAAACGGCATTTACTACAGATATCTAGCTGATTTAGTTTCTTGTGAATTTGATTTATTATATTCTTATCACATGTACCAATTCGAACTCTTGCTCTGTTGCTATAAACCCCTATATTTCCCTCAGCATCAGTATACCCTGCTAGAAATGCCATAAAATATTTATTGTTATTTAGTATCCATTTTTTTATTTTGTCTTCTTTTAGTATCAAAAAAGAAAAAGTTTTATTTAGAAATACCTCCATATAAAATACATGTTTTATCTTTTTAATATAAACATGACTATAATTTTCAAAAATTTTCTTGAACAGGTCAACTTGTTCTGTTTTAGTAGTATTTGATTTGATCTTTATCAAATAACCTTGTTTAGTTCCATTTAAATCCCCTAATCTAAACCCAATCAAATATGCTTTTTCTTCTAAGTTTCCGCTAAAATTATTTTTTGGATATTTGGTGTTAGCCTCGCTAGCGCCCCTTGGTTTTATATCATACTTTTCCATCTTATCAAATATTATACTAGCAGTACAGCCATATTTCTTAGCTATCTGGGAATAAGACATTTTTTGTTTGTGATATAGGTCGATCAGTTCTTTCTTAGATATATTTATTCTTTTTATTGTACGAGTCGGTATTCCAAGCCTAACTAATATACCATAAATTGTCCTATTGCCACAATTATATATTTTAGCAATCTTATAAGTAGACAATTTCTTATTTATGTATAAATCTATAAGTTCGGCTTTAGTTACCTTAATCTTTTCTTTAGGGTACCTAATAGGAATATCATATTCTTTAAGTCTTTTCTGAATAACAGTGGGATCACATTTGTAAATCTTAGCAATAGCGTAAGTACTTAATTTTTTATTAGAATACAATTCACTTGTCTGTTCTATTTTATTTATAATATATTTAAT
>CAYUUQ010000177.1:0-3272 GCA_964447875.1 uncultured Methanosarcinales archaeon
TTGTTTCGTATATTTATTGGGTCTTTCCATGTAAGCCATGGATGGCCTGTTTCATATACCATCGTAAGGAGTTTTTTCCATAGATCTAGTGCATTAACTTCCTTTGAACCCGGCAAGTTTTCTTTTTCATATTTTAGATAAGCTTCATCGAATATCTTTCCATATGAACTGTATAGTTCTGGAGCAATGTCTGGGCTAAAGAGCGTCCATTTTCCTTTTTCTTTTACTCTTTTCATAAAAAGATCAGGAATCATTACAGCTGTATGTATGTCATGAGCACGTCTTCTCTCGTCGCCTGTATTTTTCTTTAATTCAATGAATTCTTCAATATCTTTATGCCAAACTTCAAGATAAGCTGCCATTGCGCCGCGCCTTTTTCCGCCCTGGTTTACTGCAAGAGCAACATCATTGTAAATCTTTATGAAAGGTATTAAGCCTTGACTTTCGCCATTTGTTGCATATATCTTTGCTCCTTTTGCCCTTACTTTTGTCCAGTCTGTTCCAATTCCGCCAGCCCATTTACTTAACCTTGCACAATCTGAATATGTTTTAAATATACCTATGATTGAATCTTCTGCAGTATTTACATAACAAGAACTCATCTGACTATGTGTTGTTCCTGAGTTGAATAATGTTGGAGTTGAAGATACAACATGCATTTGTGAAAGAGTATTGTAAAATTCGATTGCGTATTTTTCTTTGTCATTTTCTTTTAATGCGATACCCATTGCAACTCTCATCCATAAATATTGTGGTAGTTCAAAGACATCTTTTTTTCTTGTTCTTAATAAATAGCGATCATACAATGTCTGAAGACCAAGATACATGAACTTCTCGTCTCTTTTTGGATTTATTGCGATTGAGAGCTTATCAAGATCAAATTCAGCAAGTTCTTTATTCAAAACATCTTCAACAATTCCTTTTTTTATGTATTCTTTGAATTTTTCTTTATAGCTAATGGTTAATGAATCATCTGAGAACTCTTTTCCTATTATATCTTGGTATAATTGGTCTAAAAGAAGCCTTGATGCAAGATATGAGTAATTGTAATGTTTTTCTATCTTTAGTTTTACTGCATTTAGAACTGATTTTTTGATTTCTTTTATTGGAACTTCATTATAGATAGTTTTTGATACTTCTTTTGCTATTGCATCAAAATCAATTCCAGAAAGTCCTGATGAGATATTCTCAATTTTTTTATTGATCTTACTTTGGTCAAAAAGTTCTAATGAGCCATCTTGTTTTTTTATATTCAGCTTTTTTTCTTTTATTTCTTCTAATATTTTTTTTGCCCTTATTTCTTTATGTTTTTCTCTATAAAGAATATAGGATTTTGCAACTGATGCATAATTATTAAGAATTATTATATTTTCTACAATGTCTTGGACATTTTCTACAGTAGGAATAGTATTTTCATATTTTGACTCTAGTATTTTTAGAGATTGTTCTGTTAAACTGTCAAAAATCTTTTCATCTAATATATTACTTGCTAGAAATGCTTTTTTTATTGCACTTCTTATCTTTTCTGAATCAAAAACAACTTCTCTTCCGTCTCTTTTTTTTATCTTTGTTATTATTGTAAACACCCCTGTAGTTTAAATAAAAAAATAAAAAATAGTTTAATCTTCAACTAGTGTGTAGCCTTCACACATAGATTCAAAGCAAACTCTGCAAATCTTGACTTTTTCTCCTTGATCATTTATTGCATCAAGAAGGTCTTCTTTAGATCCACAAGTTTCGCATTCCATCTATATGTTACCTACTAAGTCAAGACCTGGAGTTAATGTCTTTTTTCCAGGTTCCCAATTCATAGGACATACTTGGCCTTGGTTTTCTGAAGTAAACTTAGCTGCTTGTAATTTCCTTATAAGCTCAGTTATACTTCTTCCTATGCTTAAGTCATGAAATTCAAATACTTTTACATTTCCTTCTGGGTCAATTATGTATGTTGCCCTTAGGCTTAAGCCATCTTCAGGGATCAATGTCCAATATGCTTTAGATACTCTCATAGCAGGATCTGCAAGCATCGGGAACTTGATCTTCTTTATTGTTTCTGATTTGTCATGCCATGCTTTATGGACAAATGCAGTATCAGTTGATACTGAGATTACTTCTGCTCCTAGCTTTTTTATCTCATCATATTTGTCTGCAAGTTCTCCAAGTTCTGTTGGACAGACAAATGTGAAATCTGCTGGGTAGAAGAAGAGTACTACCCACTTTCCTTTATAGTCTGAAAGACTAATCTTTTTTATCTCGCCATTTATGTATGCATCCTCTGTAAATTCAGGTGCTTTTTCGTTTATATTTACCATTTTTTTACCTCCTAATAATTTTTCTTATGTAGTAATAATCTAGATATATCCATAGTATCATCAAGCATTTGATTAGTGTTTTGTGATATATCATCGTAGGGATTTGTATTTTTGTTTTCTCCTGATGGGTTTGTGTTGTATAGGTTAACTGAACCTGTTATGTATGAACCTGCTAGGCTTTTTACCCCGTATGAATTAGACATATCTGTTTGAGATATTTGGGCTTTGTAAAAGTTTGAATTTGATAGGTTTGAATTTGATATATTGGTATCAATTATTTGTGAGTATGAAAAATTGGTATTTGTTAGATTTAATCCTGAAAAGTTAGAACCTGAAACATTAGTTCTTGAAAAATCCAACTTGTTTATTTTTATTCCTTTTAACTTGACTTTTTGTATCTGATCTTCTATTTCCTTTGTTGCAGATAAACTTCTTACAAATATATTGTTTAATCTTCCGTTGTTATCAACTTTGATTTGTATAGTACCTGCTACCTTACCCTTCCTAAGTTTTTCAATAAGTTCGTTTATTGATTTTATTTCTTCATCTGCGATAATATACACCCCAATTTAGATTATATTATGATAGTATATAAGAATTTTTGAATAAATAAAAAAATTATGAACAACAAGTTTCTGAGAACTCAACTCTTTCTGAATACTCCTGCTGTTTTCCCTTATTCCAATTGGTTACAGGTCTAAAATAACCAACAACTCTTGAATATACCTCACATGGGATCTTCTTCATATTTACACCTCATTTTTTTCTTAAAAAAAAGATAAAAAAATAGTTTTAGTTTATTTTTTTCAACAACATCCGCCGCCACACATTTCGGTTCACCTCCATTTAGGTTTTGGCAACGCCTACAGCGAGGAGCTTTAATCAGCTAATTGCCATTATCTTGATATTAAAGTATCTGTAATATATATAAATATAACTACTATAAAATATAAGTATTTT
>CAYUUQ010000178.1:0-3259 GCA_964447875.1 uncultured Methanosarcinales archaeon
CACATAATCTTACAAAGCTTTCTCTATTTAGATTAGAACCATTTCTCATAGTATCTGCAACAAAAGAAACTACTGAATCAGGAGGAGTTCCAAGTTTGCTTTCACTTGATATAGTATTAAACCCACCTGCTAGATAATTGCTTGAACTATTTTCATAAGAATCACTTTTTTCAACTAGTACAACATGTTTTCCCGCTTCTGATAGTTCTGCAGCAGCGGATAATCCAGCAAGTCCAACTCCTACAACTAAAGCATCTGTTTTTAATCTTTGATTTCTCATTTTTTCTTAGCTAACTCATGAGCAATCCATGCCCTTGCTTCTTTACCTATATCTACAATAAAGTTTGATCTATGGGTCCAATCTCTTGAGATTCTTCCATTAGTGTAATATATTAATTGTCTTCTTACACCATCTGCCATCTCTTTTTCTGGTTGATGAGTTATGCAGTCTATGAATGCAAGATTTTGTGCTCTTTTATTTCTTTTAGGACCTTTGTAATCATATAGAACGCCATCATGTGCTAAATATTCGCTAATATCATCTGGTGCTTTGGTATTTGCAGTTATATGGTCTGCTATTTTTTGAAGTTCTGCTTCGGATAATGTATTTTTACCGACCCAATCCCAAACTTTTTTTCCTGCTGGAAAATTTGGCGGATCTCTTGTTCTTCTCATAGGCCTTATACTTAATTGCACTTGATCAAATTCCCTGCAATAATCTACAACTCTTTCAACATCATCTGGTGTATCAACATAAGGGTGTGTCATTATCAATGATAGTCTTACTGTAAAACCTTTATTTTGCAGCGTTGTTACTGTATTTTCTAGGTTAGGATATTTATTATCTCCACGACAAAAATACTCTGTGTTGGCTCTATCTTCAACATCAACAACAGATAGACTTACAACTCTTAAACCATGATCATACCATTCATCTAACCAACCGTTCCTATCAACATAAGCAGGCTGCATTATATCTAAAGCATTTGTTTGAATTTCCTTAACAACATTAACACCATTTCTTTGTAAATGTTCTAAAATATCAGAAACCTGTTGTGGATGTTTTGTAGGTTCTCTTTTACCGGTTATTATTACACTCTCAGCATTTCCCCTAGTTATTGCCATATCAACTGCAAGATCAAGATGATCATAATCTACTCCAGGAAAACTTAGTGCAAGATATTCATCTGGATTAGTTGTCATTAATGCAACGCATCCATTACAGGCTGCACTACAACCACCAACTTTATTGCCCCTGTATTCTACTTGTTTCCATGGACCTGCTACTATGCTTAGTGATTGATATTGCCCCACCATATTGTTTTAAGATTGAATCTACTTTTATAAACTTTTCCATGTATTAACCACTATTGGATGGTGTTATAATTCTAAATTAGCTAGTATTCTAGGCTTATTTCTGCTGCCGGCGGATGTATTATCTCCATCTTTGACTTAGCTAATTCGTGCCGTTTAAGAATATCATCTACTACTTCTGATACACTATTGAATTTAGTTTCAAATTCTTCTTTATAATCTGCAATATCTTTTTTTATTACTTTTATCACTTCAGGTTCTTTTTTTATTTCATCTATTGTTAAAGAATTTAATCCAACTATCACAAGTTCAACAGCTTCATAACTATAACCTAAATCTTTAAAGTCTGTTTGACCATGTTCTAAAGCCGCAGTTGGTATTCTTTTTGCAGCTTCATCAAATCCTAAATATATTGCCATTTGTTTTACTAATCTTTTTGAAAGATTAGCTATCGGGCTTAAATGTACTGCACCGTCGCCAAATAAAGTATAATAACCAATTCCAAAGTCTTCATCTTTATTTCCTGTTCCGAGTACTAATTTATTTTCTGATGCAGCTTTTGTAGATAAAATATTTGCTCTTATTCTTGACAACATATTGCCTTTATCATAATTATTTGAAAAAACTTCTTTATTTGTAGTTTTAAAAGCTTTTATATGTTTAGTAATGTCTATAACTTCATATCTTATACCTAGTTTTTTTGCAACTTTTATTCCATCTTCTGTATCTTCTTTTTTATTTATATCTGATGGTAGAATATAGCCTACTAATTCTAGTTTTTTATCTAAAAAAGCTTTTTTAGCAATAGCCGCAGAAACTGTTGAATCTACACCACCAGATAACCCCACAACACAACCAGTTTTATCGTTGTCTTTTACTTGTTTTAATATAAATGCAGCTATCTCATCTGTAACTTTTTCTGGATTTATATTTGGTAGTTTTATCATATCAGAAACTAATGTAAATTAGTTAATAAAGGTTTCTTTCTAATATTATTTTTACAAAGAAATAAATTTATCCAAATAGTTTTCCTACGGCATTTGATTTTAAATCATCTGTAGAAACTATAAATGGTTGTGCTGTATGATATGCTGCTTTAAGTGAATCAAGATATGTTTCTAAAACATTATTGAATTGATTTTCAATTTTTCGTCTCCATAGTGTTAACTTTCTTTTTCTTTGATCATCATTTTTATATTCAGCTAATGCTGTTTTGTATTTCGGATCTTCTTCTTTACTGGCATATTCTTCTGGATTTGGTCCTTTTTTCTCATATTCATCAAATTGTGCCCATTCATTAGCTTCTTTAATAGCTTTACTACTATGTTTACATGCAGCCATAATATGTTTATAGAATAAACCGAAGTTTTCTATATCATTTGAGTCATATGCAACTTTACAATGAATGCTATCTTTTGATTGTTCTACTTGTTTTGCAGAAGCTTGTGTAATTGTGTATAATGATTTCATGAATTCTGCTCTTGCCCTTATAGTTTTCCTATAATCTTTATCCATCATAAATCTTTTAAATTTCTTGAATCCACCTTCACCACTTCTTCGTCTACCTGCTTCATAATCTTTAGCTACATGGACCATAAGGTCTAAACTATTATGCATCCCTAAGAAAAATGAACCTATAATATCTCTAGTTATAACTTCTGTAGAATATTGAGCTTCCCATTTACGGCCTGGTTCAGATTCATATGCTTTTTTTGCATCTTTAAGCCTTATTAATGTGTCATAAAGTGGAGTATAAACTTCTGAATGTGCAATTTCTCTTTGTTCTAATGTTTTTATTTTAGAAATCAAGTCATCTACATGTGTTTCTGTAACAGCAAAAGAAAGTCCATCTGGGTTTGCACCCCTATCTTCACAAAAATCTCTAAAGTTAAAATCTCTATTTCCTGTTTTTCCTTTCTTTTTCTTTGCCATATTAATTTAAAAA
>CAYUUQ010000179.1:0-3245 GCA_964447875.1 uncultured Methanosarcinales archaeon
AAAAGTGCTTGTAATTGTTATCATAAGGGCTAGTTATTGTGATCAAAATGGCTAGTAAAAGGTGTTTTATTATCAATTTCTATGATAAAATACTTAATCGTGATCAAAAAGGCTAGTAAAACGTGATCAAAAGGGCTAGTAAAGTGTAATCAAAAGCACTAGTAAAGCGTGATCAAAAAGGCTAGTAATATGGATTGAATTTATTTAGGGGGCAGACATGTCTAAAGCGCTTGTAAAACCTATACAAAACCGTCCTAAAACGCTAACAGTTCACTTTGATGAAGAAGGAGGTATGACCAAAAAAGAAGAGCTTTTACCTGAGATACGAACTCTCGACGTGAACTTATCAGATGTTGGCTACATTCAAAAAGATATAAATATGATTGTGCTGCCATTTTTCTGGTTTTGTCGTAAGACAAACTATAACATTATCAACTACTACTTTGATCATGATAAAACCAAAAAGATGGTCGTTACTTCTGCTACTGGTGACACTATCCCTACTGCTTTTGATTATGAGATTATTCAGATTTTGTTAAAGTTTAAACAAGCGATGTCTCTGAAAGGTAAATTAAAAAAAGACATATTTGTTTGTACCGCGTGGGATATCGCCAAAGAGTTGGGCCAGTTATCTAAAAATAAGCGTGGGTATTCTGGGTTATCTAAAGAAAAAAAAGAACGTATTATTAAAAGCATCGAACGGTTAAAAACGACAAGTTACAACCTACAAAACATCTATAATGTTAAATCAACCTCGGAAGATGGGTTTAATACATACGCGCGTCAAGAAAAAGTTCTGTTTAATATTCTTGACAGAGTGAGTATAACCAGTGATCTCTTTGATAGTGAGGCAACTTTCAATATTAAATTTAATGATTTGTTTTTAGAAAGTATTGAGTCTAAGTACCATTTTTCTTATGAGCTGGCAAAGCTGGAAGCTATTACTAAAACTTCTGCTAAACGGTTCTTTGAAATCATTGATTTTAGAAGACACAAGAGGCTGGTCAGCAGTTTTAAATATAAAGAAATCGCCGGGCTGATTCCCTTAAATTCAGGGCGTCGAAACAGAATATACATTAATGATTACCTAAAGCATTTAAAAAGGGTTGGCGTTATTGCCGATTATAAAACTGATACTCCACCCAATAAATTTACGGTAGATTTTTTGAAAGAAACCAAACAGCGCAAGGATCGTTTGGAGTTAGATTATTTGCACACAGATACAGCTCCACAGATTACAGAGATTGAACCTATTCCTTCTTATCTAAATGATGGTGCCACTGTTGCAAACGAAATGCTCTCTCCTTTAGATTTCCAAAAAGATTATAGTTTTATAGAATCAGCCTTAGAACAACACAAACATGAAGCCTATCAAGCGGAGGTTGTCGTTCTTTATGATGGCTCTGGCCAGAGTGAAGATGTTTTTATCAGCAATCTTTTGTATGCCCTGCGCAATTATCGTAAGGATGGCAGCTTTCTGGCTTATTTAAAGGGTGCCGTTGCTGATGATTGGGGCAAGGAAGATAGACTCAAGAAGCTCCTTGAAGCTAATCGGATAAAAGAGCAAGAAGACCGTGCCCAAAAGATTAAAAAAGAACAACAAGAAAAGATCGACCAGGAAACAGCGGAAGACAATAACGCTCGCGCCCTGCTGGACCGTTTACTACCGGAACAATTAAAGAAAATTGAATCAATGGCCGCAGAAAGCCCGACAGTGTTTAAGTTTGCCAAAGGATCCAGACTGAAGGAGATCGCGCTTCAGGATGAAATGATCAGACTGGTAAAGGAAGAAAATATAAAAGAACAGTCTCACGAGTTAAAAGACACGATACCCGCCTGACTTGATTTTCCTTTCCGTTACCGGAAAATCCAAACGGGTTAGATTTCCTACTAACGTTATGTGATTGTAACCCGTCATCTTGGGACTGTTGCATAATAGCTAATTTTCGTGAATTTTCATTCTGAGATCCAATGATAGCTTAACGCTATTTCTGAAAAAGGACATTTTGCAACAGCTCCATCTTGTATTCCTTATTTTTTAATAGGGGTATCCGCTTAAACAGTTAAGCGGATACCCCTGTTTTTTAAATTTCTTGTTGCTGCTTGATATTTTGCAGCCATTGATCACAGAACTCCGTAATCTCAGCCTGTTTCCCGGCATTTACAAGCACGGGCTCACCGGCAATATAATCAACCGTTTCCAGGAAGACACCGACATAATCATTTCGATAATCCAGCGGGTAATAATTTTCATCCGTGGTTTTAAGCAGACAGACGTCCGGGTTCCGCATGAGATCGCCGTTTTGCTCCCCGTAATGCGCCAGACTGTATATTATTCCAGTTTTTATATCAGATACTTGTTCTATTACTAAAGGCCTAAATACTCCCGGTGCGTTATCCAACTTCAAATAACCATCCTGTAGTTTGCCAACCAACTGACCTAATATTTTTTTTGATGTTTGATTAAGTGCTTTCATGTTTCACCCCTTCGTTAATGTTTTGTATTTAGCTTTTTGTTCTTCTTCCAGCATAAACCGACGACCAGGTCCAGGCTGAAAAGACAAATAATTTATATATGCTTCTTTTTTTGTGTCACCTTCATATGTTTCATCGTCAAATTTGATTAGATAACTTACACCACCCCACCGATCAGGTAGAATTATCTTGGTAATTGTTCCATATGTTGGAAAGTTTGCCATGTCTCCTGTGTAATATATTCTTTGCCCAACTTTCAGATTATCGTATTTTTCTAAACTCATTCTCCTATCCCCTTGCCTGTGTAATTTTATAGCCTTGTTAATGTTTTTGCGGGTGCCGGGCCGGAGCCCGGCACTTTAACAAGGCTACTTACTTTTTGCCTTGGTTTTCTTTTCCGTTACCGGAAAATCCAAAAAGGTAACGTTGTCAGCGTAGACTTCGGTAACCCACTTCTTCTGATTGTCAGTTTCATACTCCCTGATATGAAGTTTGCCATCCACCAGGATCCGGCGTCCTTTTTCCAGATATTCAACACAAAGCTCGCCCAATTTATTACAGGCCACTACGTTGATGAAATCCACCGGTGCGGACCCGTCCTCTCGTTTGCGGCCGTTAACTGCCAAACACATGACAGTCTTGTTTTCCCCGGCTTCTTTCAATTCCGGATCCCTGGCTAAGTTCCCTACTAACGTAATATGGTTATATCCTGCCATGGTCAAGTCCCTTTTTTAGTTGAAAAGGTGTAAAGGGCAAAGTCTCAAGTTTCA
>CAYUUQ010000180.1:0-3212 GCA_964447875.1 uncultured Methanosarcinales archaeon
GGTAAATCACCCAGTGATAAATTATCAGAAGTATCTAGTTCATCTAATACTCTATTTGAATCATTGGTTTTAGATTCTGTTGGTGTATCTGATTGTGGTTCATCATCTGACTCATCCCAATATATTGAGGTATCTCTTTTGAATCTTAATACTCTACGAACAGAGTAAGCAATGTCATGTGCAGCATTTTCTGAATCGCCAACTGGAAGTGGGATATAGATGAGGGGTTTACCTTTTTTTATCATGCCACCATCGCCATTAGTTTTCATGTGTATTGAAGATCTTGATTGGCTGACAATAGGGCAATTAGCTACATCAGAACGAGCGTTACGTCGTCTTGTGAAATATACTTTCTCATTCTCTGTTCTCACAATTCTCTGTACTCTTTCTGGAAGAGAGGATATATTGTGGCCGTTTGTCACCATCATCATAATGAAATATCCTTTGTTTTTAGTAACAGTTACGTGTAACAAACTGTATGTACCTGGGTCTGCATTACATGTATTACTTAATTCAAAAGGCATGTTTTCATCCTGAGATGAATAGTCAAATACTTTTGCTCTAGTATAGGTTCTTGGTACAAGTGCTAGACGCCTAAATTTCTCTCTTCTGGACCCTGATTCTATTGCTTGCATATAGTGCTTGATAAATGCGTCACGCATTGCCTCATCACCGGCTTTTACAGGAAGAGGTACTTTCACCAATAATTTATCACAACCTGTATAAGTATCATCATAAATTCTAAATTCAGAAGGATCTGCAGTAAACAAATTATGAGATAGATGGCTATTGTAAAAATTCCTTTGTCTAATTGTAGATACTAAATTTCGAGATGCTGCTAGTATTTCTGCTTCACGAAGACGAATAGGTGCCTCATTAGGAAGTACTAGTCCCATTGAATAAGGTGGTGTTGGGATATTTCCTGTTGCATTAAACAACATAATTTCAAGAGGTTGTTTTTCTAGCAATTCCCTAGTTGCATGTCTGGAAAGACTCCCCCTCATAAAGCGATAACTAGTTACCATTGCCAAGAGATTACTTATATAATATTTAAAGCTTGCTTAAAATCATAAGTCCCACTTGAACTATTGGCCTTGGTTTTTCTTATTAGTCAACCAAATTAAAAAACTTTATAAATATAATGTTCAATAATACGAAATATGAAGAAAATAACTGCTTTAATTGTTCTTTTATTAATGGTTAGTTCTGTAAGTGCGTTTTCACTTGTTACAGGAAGATTTATCAGTGCTAGAGATCTTTTAGATGATCCTGAAGCTGCAAAAGAGAATTATAATGAAAATATAGAGAGTGTTTCTGGTTTTGTGAAAAACTTATTTGGTAATGAACTAATAAAATTAAATGTTGATATGAACAACGAAACAGCAAGAGTTATCTTCATAAAAACAGAAAATGGTATGATAATGTATATTAATAACTCTGTAGATATTGAACCCACATTATTGATGAAAACTAATGAAGATACTATCAATGAAATTTCTGCTTCTGTTAATCAGATAGATGTGTTTAAGGCTGCAATAGAAGACGGCAGATTAACTTATAAAACAAATGCTTTTATGACTGGTTTTAAAGTAGGAGTAGCTAAGACACTTTTCACTGTTGCTTCTTGGTTTAGTTAATAAGTTTTATAATATTGTCTAATGCTTTTTTAGAATATTCTTTTTTATATTTCTTTGCTGCTGCTATAACTTTATCCCTATTAACTTTGATTCCTTTTTCATTAAGTTTTTCTGTTATGAAACCTGATATGATATAAGCAGAGAATTGGGTTACGTTTACTGGTTCAACTGCTTTATGGCAGCGTTCAAAGTCAAGTAAAACTGGTTTTTTTGTTGTTTTCTCTATTATAATGTGTTTGTATGGGTGTTGCATCTCTTCTTTATTTATGTTTAACTTATCCATACGATAACATTGTAAGAAAACCTGTTTTATTATCTTCTTTATTAGGTTCTTATTCTTTTTAGTTGAATGTTCTAAAAATATTGGGAATGTTTCTCCGCCTATATAATCCATTATAAAATAGTCATCTTTTTTGTTGTAAAACAGTAATTTTGGACCAATACCTTTTTTATTTAGAATTTTTAAGTAGTTGGCTTCATTCTCCATTCTGTTTATTGCTTCACTTTCTGGATTATTAATTTTTATTGCTACTTTCTTTTTCTTGTATAAACCTACAAAAACCATTCCGCGATGTCCTTTTGTTAGGTATTCTATATCTGTTACGTCTTTTATCTTATTCTTCAATTTAATAGTGTTTAAGAGTTTAGAATATATAAATTATTTGGCTAATTTCTTATTATTTTTTAATCAAATAAAGATAAATATCTTCAAAAAATATATGAATTTTATCCAGTTCTTTAAACTTAAAGTGATTTTTAATTAGGTATTTGTCTAATGTTTCTTTTCCTGTTGCAGAGGAGAAGATTAGTAATATTTTAGTTTTAGGTTTTATGTAATGTTTACAATCATGCAAGAACTTTGTTATTATCTCGTAACCTTCTTTACCACCATATAATGCTTTGTCTTCTATTCCTTCATCTTGTGGGAGATATGGTGCATTAAAAAGAATAGTATCAAACTTTATGTTTTTGAATTTTTCATTACCTATGAAAACAGAGAATAAATTTGACCTTAGGAATTGTATCTTCTTATTAGTTATGTTCTTCTTGTTATAGTTAACTACTAATCTATCTATATCAACTGCATATACTTTAACAACCTTTTTTGAAGATGCTGCTTCAACTGCCTGAATAGCAGAACCTGTTCCCATGTCTAGAACTATTCCTTTAGCATGTTTTTTAACATGTTTTTGTAAAAGATAAGAATCTTCGGCTGGTTCGTACATAAAAAACTAGATACAGAAGAAGTATTTAAATGTTTTTCAAGAAATTTTAATAATATTGAGAGAATATTTAAATACTGAAGTGTATTCTTCTCTAATATGAAAAAATCTGCATTTATGATTACTTCTTTAATTGCTGCAGTTGTATCTTTAAACTCTGCAAGAGCTGATGATTCTGAAAGTATGTGGAGATTAAAGCATGAATTAAGATGGGATGCTGGTATTGATTTCAATATACATTCTATGGATTTAAATGATGATATTCAGACAGAACCAAGACCTCATCCTGCAGATAGTGGTTTTTTACATGGCCCCACAACAGTGGATTTAAATGATGGATATTCAGGAGATT
>CAYUUQ010000181.1:0-3187 GCA_964447875.1 uncultured Methanosarcinales archaeon
ACAATATGCAGAAAACAAAAAAATTACCATTTGAAAGATTGTTGGATTTATTCTATTGAATATGTTGGAAAAATTTTTAAATGGTAATATATTCTCTATTATTATGGTAAGGAGTGATTGTATTCCTAGGTAGAGAAGATTTTTCTAGTTATACTCATAGAAAATTTATTTATCATATTTGTTTTCTATTCGTAAGTTTGGAAATTGAAATTTCCAATCCCTCAAGCGAGCTTGAGATAAGCAAACGATTCGAATCTATTTGGCGTTTGCTATATTACACTATTATATACTCAATACAAAACTTTATAAATATAGTTAGTAGAGGTGTTTTATATGTATAAAATAGGCTTTATAGGTGGAGGAAATATGGCTTTTGCTTTAGCTAAAGCTATAAAACAAGCTAAATTAGCTAAAAGTTTGATTATTTCTGATAAGAATAAGGAAAGACTTGATTTTGTCAAGAAAGAATTAAATGTTAAGGTTAGTTCAGATAATATGGATGTTATATCTAGCGCAGATATTATTTTTTTAGCTGTTAAGCCACAGATAATGGATATTGTTCTTGATGAGATTGATGGATATATCAGTGATAAACAGATAGTGATATCTATCGCTGCTGGTGTAAAATTAAGTAAGATAGAATCAAAATTAAAAAGTAAGAAGATAATTAGGGTAATGCCAAATACACCTTGTTTGGTTGGTGAGATGGCAGCAGGTTATTCCAAAGGTAATAAGATATCCTCTGCTGAGGTTAAAGTAGTTGATAAGATACTTAATTCGGCTGGTAAAGCATATTTGATGAAAGAAGAATTACTTGATGCTGTTACTGGTCTTTCAGGTTCAGGACCTGCATTTGTTGCTAGGTTAATAGAAGCAATGGTAGAAGGTGCAATGAAGTCTGGATTAAAGAAGGATATTGCAACAGAGCTTGCTTTACAAACATTCCTTGGGACTGCTAAACTCTTAGAAGAGTCAAAATTAAGTCCAGATGATTTGGTTAATATGGTTAGTTCACCAGGCGGAACAACAGTTGCAGGTAGAAAGGTACTTGAGAATTCAGATTATGTTAATATTCTCATTGATACTGTTGTTGCTGCTACAAAAAGGAGTAAAGAATTAGGTAAAAAATGAAACAAGATGTTATAACTCAATGTGAGAATGCAAAGGAAGCAGCTTTAAAATTAGCTACTTTAGGAAAGGATGTAAGAAATATTACATTATTGGAATTAGCTGAGGATATATTATCTAATAGTAATAAGATTATCACAGCTAATAAGAAAGATATTAAAGAGAATCAAGGTAAGATCTCTGCTGTTATGTTAAAAAGGCTTAAAGTAGATCATCAGAAGATAAAAGATATTTCCGAGATGGTAAAGTCAGTAGCTAAACTTGAGGATCCTATAGGTAAGACACTATCTAAAACAATTTTAGATAAAGGATTAACTTTAGAGAAGGCATCAGTTCCAATAGGTGTTATTGCATGTATATTTGAGTCAAGGCCTGAAGTAGTTGTGCAGATATCTGCTTTAGCTATTAAGTCAGGAAATGCAGTATTGTTAAAAGGTGGTTCAGAAGCTTTGAATACAAATAGGGCGCTAGCTTCAATAATTAGAAAGAGTATCAAAGACAATAAAGGTGTACCTGTAGATGCAGTACAATTGTTTGAGACAAGGGAAGCCATAAAGAAGATATTGAAATTAGATGAATTTATTGATCTGATTATACCTAGAGGATCAAATAAACTTGTTAAGTATATTCAAGATAATACTAAAATAGCTGTTATGGGGCATGCTGATGGAATATGTCATGTTTATATTGATTCAAAAGCATCAATTGATAAGGCTGTAAAAATAGCATATGACTCTAAATGCCAATATCCTGCTGTATGTAATGCAATGGAAACTTTATTGATACATAAGTCAATAGCTAAGAAGATATTGCCTTTGTTAGCTAAGGAATATAGTAAAGAGAATGTTGAATTAAGAGGAGACGCAGGAACAAGAAAGATACTAAAGGGCATAAAGAAAGCAAGTGATAAGGATTGGAGTACAGAATATACTGATTTCATATTGTCTATTAAGATAGTTGATAGTGTTGATGAGGCAATAGATCATATAAATAAATATGGCTCAGGTCATACTGATAGTATAGTAACTGAGGATAAGAAGACAGCACATAAGTTTTTGATGTTTGTTGATGCAAGTAGCGTTGTTATTAATGCTTCAACTAGGTTTGCAGATGGGTATCGATATGGCTTAGGAGCTGAAGTTGGTATTTCAACAAATAAGATTCATGCTCGTGGTCCTGTTGGTTTAGAAGGACTAACAATCTATAAGTATTTACTTGTTGGAAATGGTCATGTTGTTGCTTCTTATAGTGGAAAGGATGCTAAGAAGTTTGTTCATAAGAAAATCAAATGAAAAAAAAATTAGTAATCAAGATAGGAACAAACCTTCTTACAAAAGAAGGGATGTGCGGATTAAGGACAGATTTTATTAGTCATATCGCTAAACAGATTGTAGAGTTAAAGAAAGATTATGATGTATTGATTGTTACTTCAGGTGCTATCGGCGCAGGCTGTACTGAATTAGGCATAAAAAAATCAAGAGATATAGAAACAAAACAGGCTTTAGCTGCTGTTGGACAGAGTACTGTTATGAGAACATATCATGATGCTTTTAAAAAATACAAGATAAGTGTTGGACAAATTCTTTTATCATATGGTGACTTCTCAGATAGAAAAAGATATCTGAACTTAAGAAAAGTTATTGAGAAATTATTAAATGTTGGAGTAATACCTATTTTGAATGAGAATGATTCTATTAGTATTGATGAGATAGGAAAAGGATTTGGAGATAATGATACTATGTCTGCATTAGTCAGTTCTAAAATAAATGCAGATACTTTAGTTATCTTAACAGATATTGATGGATTATATGATAAAAATCCAAAAACAAATAAGGATGCTAAATTGATTAAGATAGTTGAGAAGATAACTAAGGATATAGAGAAAGCTGCAGGAAAATCAGGTAGTGCTTTTTCTATTGGCGGAATGGCTACTAAAATTAAAGCTGCTAAAATTGCTATGGATTCAGGATGTAATATAATAATTGCAAATGGTCATAAAGATGATATACTAAATAAAGCATTAGCTGAAATACTTACAATAGTTTGATTCTCTAATCTA
>CAYUUQ010000182.1:0-3171 GCA_964447875.1 uncultured Methanosarcinales archaeon
TTAGTCTTGCTTCAATTTCTTCTATCTTTACTCTTTCTTCAGGAGGTAGAGATATCTTTAGAACATTTAATCTTTGAACTGCTGTTTTGTACGCGCTAAGTTCTTGTTCTTCAAACCTTTCTTCTATTTTAGCTATTCTTTTAACCCAACCAGCGGCTTTTTTGTCAGTTACATCTTTTAGAGAAGCCATCATTGATGACATCTTTTTAGAAAATCTATTAGCCCTATTACAAAGTGAGATTGCTTCTTTTATATGTTGTTCATCTGTCATAATTTCTTCTTTTGATAGAATAGTATTTAAGTTTTTTGTAATTTTATAATCTAGAATTTCAACACAACCATAACTTCAGTAATAGTTAATATTATTAACTTAAAGATAGATTTATATAGTTATAGTTAATAATATTAACTAATCAACAATCTGATTATAGAATAATCAACTTTCCATTTATTCATTATTTCTGTTAAGATATCTTCTTTTTCTGTAGGTATAATTATCGAGCCAGCTCCCATTATTTTACCGTTAATTTCTTTTAGTATCCCTTTTGAGCCATATCTTCCATTGAGCATATAATGAAAACGCACTCTGTTTGATGGGGAAAATTTCTTTAAGCTATAATTAAACAAACTTTTGTTTTTTAGTCCAATGGATTCTGAGAATGATTTTCCTTTAATCACACTATATCCTTCATTGAGAAGTGTTTTTGTTAGCGTATCACCACTTATCATCCTGTTTGATGTCAGAAAGGTGATATGGGACTTGACTTTTATTGCATCTAATAACTTACCAAGAGAATCAATCAAATCAAGACTTTTTTCCTCATCTTTTCCGATGATACATAAGTCTATGTCATCTGGGTTGCTTTTATTTCTAACTACGGACCCAAATATTATTACATCTATGAGATTATTCTTTTTTATCCAAGTTTTAGTCTTTTTTATCACTGATAACAATTCTTTCTGCATTTTTAACCTCTTCTTGTATTAATTTAGCTATAGTTTCAGATATTTCTTTGTTATATGAGTCTCTATAAAATCTGAATAGTTTAGAAGCAATAGAATATAGTTTAGGTGTTGTTTTTTCTAGTAAAGAAAATCTTTCTGTATGATTTGTTCCAATTTTATTTAATTTATTTAATAGTTCAATATCACACAGTTCAACTAATGCTTTGTAGTATAAAGTCACTGCAGAATTAAACTTTTTTTTATCAAAAGAATAATTGGCTATTTCTAAATATTCTTTATAGTTTTTTTTTAATATCTCTTTCTCTGCCATGTTAATATTATTAACTAATAATTAGTATTTAAACTTTTTGGTTAATTATCTTAACTTTTAGAATTTCAATACAACCATAACTTTAGCTATATCTTCTTCCCCTATAAAAAACAATGTATCGGTCCATGTAGACATAGTTTCTATTATGTTTATTCCGTTTTCTGATAGTAATGAAGTTAGGTAAGATACGACTCCAGGTGTGTTTTCTAGTTCTTCATTTGATTTTAAGTTTACTTCAGCTAGGTTTTCAGTTATTTTTATGATTTTATTTTTGAAGAGTTTTTTTATATCTCCCTTAAATTCTTCTGCTGTTATTAATGTGATTGTTGAAGAGCCTTCAATAACATGGAAAACTTCTGCTTTGTTTTTTATTGTCTTTTGCAGTTCTAGTAGATGATTGAAATAGATATCTTTTTCTATTACTGTTACTATTATTTTGTTTTTGACTTCAAGTTTTGATCTTTTTAGAAGATCTAAAATCTTATCTTCTAATACAGCTTCTTTTTTTATCTTAGAATAATATCTTCTACATGCTATTAGTATAGCGTCAAAGTTTTTCTTCAAGTCTAAGTTTTTTTCTTCAGCAATTTTTCTTGTTAAAGCCGAATAGTTAATCATCCCTTTTCTTAAACAGTCTTTTATACTTGGATGTTCTTGAATATATTGTTCTGTTGTTTTTGTTAGGTTCATTTTATAATACTCTCTATTTTCTTTAGATTATGTTTTAGCCATTTGTTATTTTTTAGTTGACATGAGAATAATAATGATGAAGTTGCAATTAACATCTCATAAACCTGTCTTCTTTTTTCAAAGTCTTTACTTAATTTACCATATTTCTTATAGCCTTTTAAGAAAAGTTTTTCTAGATTTTTATCTCCTTTAAACATCCACATCAAGGATTTTGTTATGTCTAATTCATTATGGCCAGCAGTTGCCCATTCTACATCGATAATTCCAGCTATCTTTCCTTTATTGACTAAAATATGAGAGAAGTGATAATCTTTATGTATTAAGCACGGCTTTGTTTTTATGTTTATTATCTTTTTATTTTTTTTGAAATATTCTTTTATTTTTTTTACAAGATCTTTATTTTTGTAATATTTTTGAAGACCTTTTAACTTAAGATTTAGATCATATTCGCAGAAATTTATCCATTTGTTGAATTTTGGTTCAATTTTTTTTCCGATGATCCATCCGAATTTATTGAATTTTATAGAATGTATCTTAGCTAAGTATTCTCCTGCTTTTACTATAAGTTTTTTGTCTGACTTTTTTAACTCTCTTCCTTTTATTTTTGATAACAATATAAATGAGTCTGAATAAAGTTTTTTTGAAGTATCTATGAGCCTTATTTTTGGTACAGGAACATCTGTTTTTTGTTTTATCAGGGAGTATATATAAGATTCTTTTTCAGCTTTCCATCCTTCGTTTGGAAATAATCTGAAAATTAATTCTTTTTTAGGATTAGTTATTTTTATATCGAATGTTTTGTTGACACAACCTTTCTTTATGTGTCTTATAGAGGTAACTTTAGCTAAAGGAAATACTTTACTTATTACCACCCCAACATTATTCATGATTATTAATTTGATGTAAATTAATTAAAGTTTTTTTGTAAGCTGAAATCTTGTTTGTTTTATGCTAAAAGCAACGTGCGGTTCTAAAACCGGCTTTATACCTGGAAAATCAGTTAACTCTTTTTGTTGCTTTTGCATTTTTTTGATATAATGAGTATAAAGGGCCAATTTTGGCCCCCATGAGATGGAGCGCGTATGTTTGCTTAGTTTCGGTACTCTAATACTTAACATACCGCTCAAGTGTATATCTGAGATAATTAGTATTTAAATGTTTTGTTTTGGACATTATTGTTCTAATTGTTTATTTTTGGTTATTAT
>CAYUUQ010000183.1:0-3125 GCA_964447875.1 uncultured Methanosarcinales archaeon
CAGTAGTTCCTCTCCCAAATTTTTGATTAGTTTAAAGAGGGGTTTCCTAAAAAAATAAAAGGGGCGTTTTTTAAAAAAAGTTGGGGCAAATCGATGGGTTTATATACAAATTCTTCTAAAGTTAGGTAATATGTTAAAATTAAAAACAATATCATATTTAGCTATTCTTATCGTTATGATTCAATCAGTTTGTGCTATCTCAAATGTTCAGCATAGTGTTAATGAAAACAGCGTTACATTAACTTATGATGGGAATCCACCATATTGGATAAATATAAGAAATGACCAAAAAATAGGTCAAAATGGAGGCTATGTTTGGGCTAAAACTCACTCCAAAGAATTTACAATAGATCTTAGTTTTGCTAATAACCCATCTAATGCATTTTACTATGCTATAAAAGATGCTGATTGGAGTAGTACTAAAAGTTTTATTTTGAGTAACTCCGAAGAAAGTAATTGTAAAGAACTTATAAAAGGTCAAAATGTTTATTCTTCCAATCGCATAAATGTCATCTTTATTGGTATTGGTTATGAAAATCTTACCAGAATCTCCACCTCAGAAGCCATATATAATTTTTCTAGTTGTGTGGTTGAAAATCAAGATAGGGGATTTCTTTCAGTCGAACCTTTTAAAAGTAATAAAAATAAATTTAATTTTTGGTATGTAAATAAATCAGGACTTTTTAATTATAGTACATGTGAAGGCTATGATAATTATTATTATAATTTTCATAGTTGTGACTACATTTCTTTGTTACAAAATTGCCCTACATCTAATACCATTGTTGCAGGATTGATAAATAAGCAGATTGGTAGTACTGGTTCCACCAATATAGGAGCTTTACGTGCAATGGGATTTATATCTTTGTCGGCACCAGTATATTATGATTATGCTGGTAATCCCTTACTTTACTGTGAACCGACAATTGAACCTGGATATTCTGGTGTTGCTTCAACTTTTGTTCATGAATTTGGACACGCATTTGGGGACTTAGCCGATGAATATTATGGTTGGAATCTGAATAAAACATTTGATGGAACATCGCCAAAACTTAATTGTTATGCTGGTCCCACATATACTAAAGAAGAATGTTTGCTTCAAGCACCATGGAAAGATTTAATAGGGGATGGATGCGGGGAACCAGGAATAATTGATTGTACCCCAAATGATCCTATGTACACTTTAGAAGTTGGCTGTTTTGAAGGGTGTTACTATCATGATAAAGGCATATTTAGATCAGTGAACAGATCCATAATGTTTGGCCTAGATGTCCTAAATCCACATTATTCTTTCGGTTCGTGGAATGAAAAATTACTTCAAGATAGATTAAACAATTTTGGTTAATTATTATATAATACTTTACTAATATTCCAATGGGGGTATTAGTTAGATATAATTAAGAAAATATAAATTAATTTTTTTGTAAATGATACAATGAAAAAAAGTGTAATCATAATAATAGTAATTATTTTAGTTATTGCAGGACTTGTTTATTTTTTTGGCTACAAAAGGACAAAAGGTACACCAACTATAGAAACTTTTGAAATCACAAAAAAATGTAAAACATTCAGATTAGCATCGGTTCTAGAATGGGAAGAAAGGGGATTCTTAGTTACAGATAACATAGCTTATCGTGAGGGAAAAGAAGAATTTAATATAAATGAAACTGAGATTTGTTTCGAAAATATCGATTGTGTAAAAGAATGTTCAGAAACAGATTACAATAAATTATTTTTAGCTAAAAAAGTAGATATTATTAGTGGTATACTTAGTTGTATCTGTACTAAATAAATTCACTCACCCAATATCCTAATAGTCTCCCTCTGAACTTTCAAAACTAATTCTTTAATCTTCTTCAACTGCTCTAAATCAATGCTTGTCTCAACCCCATATGTTGAGATTTCTCTCTCTTGCCTTACTGTTGGATTTATCAAATCTTTTTCAACATCTAATGTATCAAACTGAGAAACCAAATCTCTCTCCAAATCAAACTTTTTATCATGTATCAGCTTTAACAATACAGTTATAGTACAAGACTGATTCTTGGAATTGTAGCCATACTTCCATAATATTCCTAAAAAGCAATGATAGATAGCATAAAATCCAACATTCAAAGCCCAATCGTAAATCTTTAATCTTTCTAAAGTTTGCACAACACCATAGTTATACTTAGATTTCTCAAGATGTTTCTGTGCTAAATCTAAATCTGGCTTTTCTTTGATTAATCTTCTTGGATCTTTCAAGCACCATTTCAAATGATTATCTATCTGTGGCATTTCTTAATCACCTCAACATATTTTTCTGCATTATGGAATATCAAATTATTAGCTAATATACTATAAAAAACTTTATCTTCCTTATTAGATATTATATCTTTTTCAGTAATATCCATATATCTAATCGGTTTTTCAACTAATTCAGATTTTCTTATTTCTTCTTTAATCTTTTTAACTTCATTAGTTTGTTTTTTATCATAAACAAGTAAAACATCAATATCATTAAAATCTTTGTTTTTTATAGATGAACCAAAAACCAATCCAATCTGAATAGATTCCCTAAACTTCTGTAAGCTATGCAAAATAACTGATAACCAATTAGGAAACTGTTTTTCTTCTAAACTTAACATATATTCCATAAACTTAATAGCTAATTTATCCCCATAATTATAGCTAAAATAAGTAGAATTTCCAATATCTTCCTTAACTAATAATTTCTTCTCTAATAAAATATTGCATAATTTATTAGCATGAGCATGATTTATGGCAAGAGTTCTAGCTAATTGTCTTGCATTATACCTTTCTTTGTAATGTTTGAACAGATATTTTGCTATCTGAACTTCTATCTTGGTAAATTGTATTTTTTCAGCAGTCATATGTATGTTAATAACATACGTTATATATAAACCTTTCTATTTTCAACTGTAAAAATAGTATTTGCCCCAACTTAAAATAAAAACTAAAAAAGCTCTAACGAGCTAAAAACGCCCCTAAAAGAACTAAACTAAAAAGAGCTTACGCTCTCGATAAAAGGAAACCCCAAAATATTGTCTGCTATCGCAGTAATCTATAAAATTAAACTAATCAAAAACTACAGACGCAACTGAATTTACGGCAACTCAAAAACT
>CAYUUQ010000184.1:0-3124 GCA_964447875.1 uncultured Methanosarcinales archaeon
AAACAACAATGAACAAGAATTCATAGATATAGCTATAAAATTAGATTATGATAATCTAATCTTTATCTATAATTATGGGGAAGACATTAAAAAAATAAAAGATAACTTGAATAAATTAAAAAATAATAAAATAAAGTTAGAATTTGGATTATTATCAAACAATAAAAATATTCAAAAAGCAAAAAAGCTGACAAAGAATATAGTAATTAAAGCAGAAAAAGACAATAGAAACATAATTGAAAAAAACAAAGAAATTATCATTTTTAACCTAGAAGACACAGGAAAAAAAGATTTTATACACCACAGATCTTCAGGTTTAAACCAAGTTTTAGCTAAATTGATGAATCAAAACAATATAACTTTAGCATTTTCTTTCAATTTAATCTTAAATTCAAACACAAAATCAAAAATACTAGGAAGAATAAAACAAAATTTAAAACTAGCAAATAAATACAAAATAAAAACACTAGTAGCTTCTTTCGCTAATAAACCACATCAGATGAGAGCCTACAAAGACTTAAGTTCTTTTTTTAAAATTTAAAATGAAACGCTTAGATATAAAAACAGGTTATCTATGCAACAACAACTGCTTATTTTGTGTTCAAGCAAGCAATAAACTAAAAGGAAATAGAACAACAGAAGAAATTAAAGCAGACCTAAAAGAATCTAAAAAACGTTGCGATAACATAGTCTTCACAGGTGGCGAAGTTACTATAAGAAAAGATCTATTTGAAATTGTTGCCTATGCATCACAACTAGGATATAATATAATCCAAATACAATCTAATTGTAGGATGCTCTCAAATATAAAATTTTTAAAAAAACTAATAGAAGCAGGAGCAAATGAATTCTCTCCAGCTTTACATGGCCATACTGCAGAACTACATGATAACTTAACAAGAGCACCAGGTAGTTTTGAACAAACAATCCAGGCAATAAAAAATTTAAGATCACTAAATCAAAAAATTTTAACAAACACAGTAGTTGTCAAACAAAACTATAAATATCTTGAAGAAATAGCAAAACTATTAGTCAGCCTAAAAGTAAATCAATTCCAGCTAGCTTTTGTACATCCAATAGGCAATGCTAAAAAGTATTATAAAGACATTGTTCCAAAAATATCTGAAGCATCAAAATACATCCATAAAGGTCTTCAAATAGGTATTGATGCACAAATAAAAGTAATGGCAGAAGCAATGCCTTAATGTATGATGCAAGGATATGAAGATTACATCGCAGAAAACGCCATACCTGAAACAGAAGTGAAAACAGGATTTAATTTTGATAATAATTATTTACAAACAAAAATAAAAAAAAGCAAAGAAAAATTTTCACAATGTAATGTTTGTTCAAAAAATAATATTTGTGAAGGTCCATGGAAAGAATATCCAGAAATCTATGGAAATGAAGAATTTAAACCGATAAAATGAATTTAATAAATCTATTTTGGCCAGGAATATTAATTCTAGGGATAATAACATCATATACAGATATAAGATACGGAAAAATAAAAAATAAAACCATATTATTTAGCATAATATACACTTTATCAATATATTTCTTTTTACTTTTTATCTTAAAAGAATTAACAACAACAAATTATTTGATCCAAACAACAATCAATATCATTTCTGCATTAGTTATTGGCTACTTGATGTGGGATGTAGGTTTATGGACAGCAGGCGATGGAAAACTATTTTTCGTATTCGCAGCTTTAATTCCTTTGTTTCAATACAACGAAGCTAGCTATATTCCTTTTTTCCCATCTATGAATATCCTTATAAACACATTTATTCCACTATTCTTGTTTTTCTTCGTACAACTAATGTTTAAAACATCTTTAGCTCAAAAAAAGAAATCTCTAAAAAAAGCACTCAATCCAAAAAAATTATGGTTTTTATTATTGCTTTTATTTTCCCTTTCTTGGATTATAGAATCTTTATTTAAACTATTTAATATAACATTAAATTATTTCTTTACGATAATACTATTTTTTATAATTATAATGCCTTTATTAAAACTTCTTCCAAAATACCTATACACCATTTTTGGTGCAATATGTATATTAAGGATCATATTTGATAAATCATTATTCACTTTTCAAACACTATCAAGTTTAATCACAATTCTCTTAATTTTCATATTTGCAAGATATTTCTTACTGGATCTTGGTTTTATCAAGTTTACAACATCTGTAAAAATAAAAGACCTAATACCTGGGATGGTGCCTGCAGAGATGATTTATGAGAAGAAGAAAAAGATAACAAAGAGAAAGATGCTTTTTTTCTCATTTTTTGATTATTTAAAAGAAAGAAACAACGATTCATTGATAGATTCAAAAACAGAAGGATTAACTAAAGAAGATATTAAAAAAATTAAAGCACTAGCAAAAAAACATACAAACCTAAAAACTTTTCAGATACAACAAACTTTGCCATTTGCACCATACTTATTCTTAGGAGCTATATTGACAATAATATCTCATGGCAATTTTTTCATACTTCTAAAACTTATATTTTGAGCCATAACAATACTTTTATAAACAAATTAAAATCCAACCTTTTTGGGTGGTATAATGGAAAAACCTGATACAATATCTAATATGGAGATTTATGAAGATCATTTATTGATCTCAGTAAATCCAAAGATATATCCTTTGGACATAGTTTATTCTGCAGCTTATACATTGTTAGACAAAGCATACATAGTTATCGATGGGGATCCTGATGAAGAGATCATAGCTGAAATAAGACCAAAAAACAACGAAGATCTCAAAACATTAGGAAATGAATTCAACAACGAACTTATAAATTATGCAGTATACAAAAAACAATCAGAAAAAAATGCTGTTATAAGACAAGCTATAGTTCAAAGAGCATTACTAACTGCTGGTTACGATGAATCCAAAGAAGACATAGATGATCCTGATGAGATACTAGTTCCATGGGAAGAGAAATATGGGAAAGATGATTAATTTTTCAGAAGATAAAGCAGAGATAACATTCAATAATGATATCTATTCTCCAGAAATACTAGATCAAGCAATATCTGATTTTAAAGAAACATGCAACCTGACAATAGAAAAACAAGGCCTAACATCAACAGTAACAATAACCTCAGATGA
>CAYUUQ010000185.1:0-3093 GCA_964447875.1 uncultured Methanosarcinales archaeon
ATGAGAAAGTTTATTGAAGTTGAGTAAAATTTAAATTATATTTCTAATTTCTTATTATTATGACATTTGAATTGGATAAGAAGAATGCTTTAGGTAAATTAGATAAATCTAGTAAGGGGTCTATTGATGAGAAGATAATGCCTTTGGTTGAACTATTTAATTCTAAAGATAATTATTATACTACTTCTACATGTTCAGGCAGGATATTGTTAATAGCTGTTCCAGATGAGAATAAGAAGTATAACTCTAATTGGGAGTTTTTGAGCCATTCTAATGTTGATTTTTCTGAAATTAAATCTGAGATTGATAAGATAGATACTAAAGATGATGTATGGTTTAAGCAAGAACCTGCTATCATTCATGTTTGTTGTAGAACATTAGATGATGCTTCTAATTTACTTGAGTTATGTAAACATTTGGGCTTTAAGAGGTCTGGAATAAGTACAATAAGTAATAAGATAATGTTGGAATTAATAAGTACTGAGAATATGGGCGTTCCTGTGATTAAATCTGGTAAATTATTGGTTGATTACGACTATTTGAGAATTTTAGTTGAAGAGGCTAATAAGAAATTAAATAAGACCCATGAGAAGATTGATAAGTTATTAGATAAATTAAAAGAATTATAAAAAATAAAAAATTACTTTCTTTTTGAAGAAAGTATAATTGCAGCACCTATAACATATATTATTGCTCCTAACAATAGGATAGATATTATAGCTAGTAGTACAAGATATTCGCTTGTATCTCTAAATGATGCTTCTGTTCTTGGCTTTCTGGTTGTTGGTTCTGTAGGCTTGATACCTGTTCCAGGAACAACTTCAACAGTTATTGTTTCTTCTGTTTCCTCTGGCTCTTCCTCTTCAGGTGTAATTCTACAGTCTTCTACATTCAAATAAACAATATCTGATTCAACCTCATCACCGTCATCATATTCTACTTCTATATTTATTGGATATGTTCCAGCTTTTACATCATCATCAATTATCAATGTAAATCTTGATGTTTTATCATTGTCATCATCATCAATATCTTCGTCAAGATCAAATATCTTCTTTTCATTTAAGTCAAGTTCTGCACTTTTTATTTTAAGTTCGACATCATCTTCTGTTTCTTCTCCTATGTTCCTTGTTTCAACGTCTAAACCTACTACTCTACTACATTTTATTCTTGAAGGTGATAGATCAATATCATCTATAATTACTTTATGTTTTTCTTTATCAACTTCAATTTCAAGTGTCCAGGCAATCTCATGAACATTGTTATTGTCGTCTTCTCCTTCAATATCTATCTCGATAGTATATGTGTCTTCTTCAACTTTGTAAGGGATTTTGAATTCTATTTCTATAGATTCTTTGTCTCCATCCTTTATTTCGTTGATCTCTTCTTCTTCATCAACATCGATTTCGCCTTCATCTACTATTACCTCTACTTTTACATCTTCAACATCTAGGTTTCCGTTATTTTTGATTTCGATATCTAAAATAATAGTATCTCCTGGTGCAGCTTCTTCCCCTATCTTATCGCCGTTGTTAAGGTTTTTGTCTGTTTTTGATCCAACCTTAACATCAAGGTCAACTATTGTAAGATTTCCTGTTGCACCTGTTCCTCCTGATGTACTTTCACATGCATCGCCTATTCCATCTCCATCAGAATCTGCTTGGTTTGCATTTGATGTAGATGGGCAGTTGTCTGTTGAATCTGGGATGCCGTCTCCATCTGAATCAGTAGCAGGTGGTGTTGTACTTTCTACTTTATAGCTACTAAAGCCATAATATGCATAGAATACAACAGTTCCTGATGATGTTTCTGAGGCATTACAGTTTGAACATGTCAATGTTATTTGAGATTCATCTGTTGTAAATTGTGATGAATACTTTATCTCAGGATTTCCCTGGAATGTAAGTCCGCTTAGTGTTATTTTTGCGTTTTGTTCATTAAAATCACAATCACTTGAAGGATCTATTGCTATAACTCCACGTTCTATTATGATTATGTCGTCTATGTTAACACAGTTACTTAAGTCTAATGGACCACTAAATTCAACTTTACCATATCCTGGTCTTTCTATAACCAGATTGGTTACGTTTTGGATTGTGGTTTCATTATATTGCATGAAGTCTGTTGTGAAATTTTCTGTGTAAGGTACTTTTGTAGCTATAACAGTCCAGTCAAATGTTTGATCAAATCCATTTGAGTCATTTACTTTAGCTCCTACGTTGTATGTTTTTCTATTTCCTGTGTAAGTACCTGGAGACATTGTGTATGTATCTTGTACTATTTCATCTCCTGTTTCATTAGTCCATGTAACTATTCTTGAAGGATCTAGATTTCCCAGTCCACTTATTGAGAATAACTGTGAACCGTCTTCAGCAATAACAACAATGTCTTTGTTTGGATTTTTGCTTACTGCACAATCAGTAATTTCTAATCTAACTTGAGATTCTGCATTTGTTCCACTTTCTGTTGAAGCTGTTATATCTATTGTATAGTTACCAGCTGCAACTGCATATGATACATTGAATGTTGTTTGGAATACTCCTGTTCCAGCATATGGAACAACTTGCCATACTGTGTCTTTATTAAGACTAAGAGTTGATTCTGCAAAGTTTACAGATACATTCTCATCGTCTCCAAAACCATTTATGTTTTGTACATCAGCACTTAATGTTATTTCTCTATCGCATGCTATTGATGATGGTGCTACGCTTGTTGAGTCTACAATTATTTGATGACCTGTACTTTGTACCTGAACATTAGCTGCCCAACTAGCATAAACTTTTTGAAGACTATATTCTGCTCTTCCATTAATCATAAGATCATATACATTATTAGCTATTGCTGGAACTGTACCTAGGTTAACTATAACCTGTACTGTTTCGCCTTTAGCTAATGAGTTAAGATCAGTTTCATTTCTTATGATCCATGTTCCAAGACTTTCAATTGTTGAGTTGAATCTTAATAAACTCATGTCATAGTCTGATCTCCAGTTTGTTGCATTAAATCTTACTTTAATGTTATCTCCTGGTTTAACTCCCGATAATGTTTCTCCTGCGTTAAGAGCAGTATAATTTCCGTCATTGATACTTGCTT
>CAYUUQ010000186.1:0-3061 GCA_964447875.1 uncultured Methanosarcinales archaeon
AAAATGGAACTAGATTAGTAAAGGATAAAACAAAACAATATATAACTACAATTTCAATACTTATAGTAATCCTACTTGCTTACGTTCTATTATTCAAAAGTATTGGTATGGAAATATTTGCTATAATATTAACCCCGATAATAAGCATAGTAATATTAATCATTATTTTCAAAATGAGCAGAGAAGAAATAAAAGAAAATTTCAAGAAATATCTTAAAAAAGATTTAACAATAATAGATCTTAAAAAATCATTATTTCTAATAATATTTAATTTATCCATTTCAATAGGAAGTATGATATTTATTATGGAAGATTATCAAAGATCAAAAAATATTGCCAATTTTCTTGGACTGGTCAAGCTAGGATTCAATGGAAAGCCTTACCCAGAAATAGGTGCAATCCCTTTCTTTGTGATAATTAGTGTTTTCATTATTTCAATGACCATTTTACTTTTATATCAAATTTTAGCAAAAGAATCATTCAAAACAAAAGGGTGGACTATTTTACTAAAAGATAATAGAAAAATATGCTTTGTTGCGTTATTCTCAGTATTCTTCATAGTGTTATGTTTATTATTTATGTTTGTACTGATTTTAATAGTTTAGAAAACTTACAACTTATGTATCAAAGTACCAATTCCTGTGGTAAAGAAATCTGATTTTATCCAAACTGCAGTAACGCCATCTGAAGTTACACCTTCATTTGAAATCATAAACAACAATTCATCATCTGCAAGAACAAATCTTGAGTTAAGTTCTAGATTCTTAAGATTTTTAACATTATATTTTTTAGCCAGCTTTTCTTCAACTGGAGCAATTACCTTTGTTGTTATATTTCTAGCATTTAGTGACTTCATAACTGCTTTTAATGGCCCCATATCTTTCATAAAACCATTCTGAGAAGTTGAGATTATTACATCTGATTTAGCTTTATTGATCATATTTTTTATAGTATGATTAACATTGCTTCTTCCAACAATTGATTTTGAGATTTCAGTAGGATCAATATGTTCAATACCTGATTTATATAAAAGATCTAATTCCTTAAAAACAACAGTATCTCTTAACTTATCAAACATATCTATTGCCTGTTCAGAGTCTGTCTTAAGGTTTTTCTTAACTCTTGCAACAATCTCTTCAGGTTGTACTGCTATATACTTGATTGGTTTACCAATCTTCATGATTATAAATCCTTTTTTCTCTAATGATTCTAAAACATCATAACATCTGCTTCTAGGAACTCCAGAAATATCCGCTAATTCTCCAGCTGTAGCGATTCCACGACTTAAGAGTGCTGTCCAAATTTTTACTTCATAAATATTAAGTCTAAAATCGTCCTTAAGCTTGACTAAAAACTCTTTCTGAACTATCATTATAAGTAGTTAGGAGTACTTTCCGCTTTATAAATCTTTCTATTTTGATACTACTCTAGAGTGTAAACAATACGAAAAAAAGAAAAAATCAAGTTTTCATAGCTATAAAGAAAGTTATAGCAAAAGTCAGGATAATAATAACAACAATTATACCTACTATCAGCAAATTACCATATCCTTCGTCGAAAGTCTCAGTCTCTACATCAATTATTGGCTGTTGAACTTGTTCAGTAATTACTACTACTTCTTCAACATTAGGTTCATTAGTAACATCAACAGTTTTATCTACAACCTCTTCATGACAACCAATAACTTCTAAATCTATACTCTCTCGAACATCTTTACTGCCATAGTCTGCTTCAACTATTATAGGATATACTCCTGAATCTGTCTCATCAATAAATAAAGTAAATCTTTTATTATATCTACTATCATCATCAAATGGATCTTTATCAAGCTCAAACTCATCTTTAATATCTATCCCTAAGTTAGTATTTTTTATAGTTAAAATAACATCCTCATCATCTCTACCAATATTAGCCAGGTCAACATCCAAAACTGCAACTCCACTGCATCTAATCTTTTCAACATCCAATTCAACATCAGTAAATACTAACTCGTGTCTTTCTTTTTCTACCTCGAAATCATAATCAATTGTCTCACTATAAGAAATACCTTTCTCATCTTCTGCAGTTATAATTAAGTCCATATCATAATCCCCATGATCTACTTCAAAAGGAATATCAAACTCTAAAGTTATCTCTCCATCTTCTTCAGCTTCTAATTCAATCTCATTCGATTCTTCTTCAATATCGTCATCATCATCCATATTATAGATTATTGCTTCAACAGATATATCTTCTATCTCTATATCAACTTCATCTGGATAAATATTCTCTAATTTAACCTCAATCTTAATCTCTGAATCTGGTTTAACATCTTTTATCTTACCACCATCTTCATCAGCACTACTTTTGTCATCATCAACATATATCTTTACTTCATCTACAAACAACATATCAGGTAATGTCCCATATGCACCATATCTAAAAGATATAATATCATCATCTTCTGCACAATAATGCCCTCCATAACTAGTTAGATCTCTATCCCAGCAATCACCAGGTGTATCAAAACCAACAGGCATATAGCTCCATGCATTATTCATCAATATATAAAAACCCCAATAGTTGCTTCCCCAAGCACAACCTGTACCTGAAACTGAGTCTCCAGTTCCTTCTATCTTGCATAATGCTCTTCCAAATGCGCCCGATTCAGACCATGTAAAACTTACATCTGAAGATTCTAAAGTTGTATAACCATCTGTACCGCTATTTACATTGATACAATCACCTACAGCCTTATCTTCCTTTAGCTGTGCAACAATACATACTTCAGCTGCACTAACAACCATTAAACTAGCTAATAATATAGTTAACCACAATATCTTTTTCATTTTTTAACCCCCTTAAGAGCATTAAATTTGCTCAATAGTTTCTTACATACCTCTTTTTGATCAAATTCTCCTTTTTGTTCAATAAGTTTTCTTGTCTGAGGAAGTAGTAAAGAAAACCCAATATTAGTCAAAATATGTATTCCTGCAAATGGTAATGCAGTTAAAAACAAGCCAAAAATACCAAAAGGAAACATAAACACTGATCCAATATTAACTACAACCTCAAACATTAA
>CAYUUQ010000187.1:0-3060 GCA_964447875.1 uncultured Methanosarcinales archaeon
AAAAAGCCAGAAGAAGATAAGAAATCCCAAGAGCAAGCTGCTGCTGGATTAGGCGCACTATTCGGATAAAATTTTTTTATTTTATTTAAAATGTTTTTAAGTGAGACACACTATGACAACAGAAAACAAGAAAGAGCTATTTAGAAAGCTCTCTGATTTTAGGAAAGAGATAGGTTCATTAAAAACTGAATTGAATCAGTTAGATGATAAGAAAGAAGAGTTCTTTAAGAAAAAAGAAGATTTATCAAAACAGATAAAAGATCTTATCGGTGACATAAAAGAAGACCGAAAAGAAAGAGATTCCCTCACTAAAGAAGTTAAAACAGGTAAAGAGGAAAGGAAGAAACTCAATAAAGATGTTAGAGATAAAATAGAAGAGATTAAGAAATTAAACAAAGAGAAAAAAGATCTTTCTACAAAATTTAAGCTTAAGGGAGACCCTGTCAAGATAAAAGAAGAGATTGATAAGATAGAGACACAAATAGAGACAGAACCAATGTCTTTTAATAAGGAAAAGGCACTCATGAAGAAGATAAAAGAGCTTAAAAAACAATATAATAAAGCTAAGGAAGTTAGTAATATATGGGATAAATCTTATGAAGTTTCTAAATCGATAGATAAATTGAAGAAAAAAGCAGAAGAAGCGCATAAATCAGTTCAGAATAAAGCTAAAGTTAGTCAGGAAAGACACGAAGAATTGATTGGATATTCTAAAGAAATTGATGATCTTAAAAAAGAAGAGGAAGAAGCATTTGCTAAATTTATAGAGTTTAAAAAGAAATTTATTGTTGTTAACGATAAATTGAAGGATAAATTAAAAGAGATGAATGGTATTAGAGGTGAACTAGATAAGTTTAAGTTAAGTGATAGAGAAAAGAAAGAAGCCAGCAAAAAAGAAGTATTGAAAGTTAAGATGAGTGATGTTGAAGAGAAGATCAAGAAAGGTCAGAAGTTGACTACTGAAGATTTGATTGTTTTTCAGAATAGTAAGTGAGAATTCTAATTAAAAAAGTTTAAAAAGTAATTGTATATCCCAATATATATGATAGAGACTAAGTTAATGCCAGATATTCCTACGGGAGTGGATGCTTTTGATCATGTGATGCGTTCCCTTATAGAAAGATGTCTTTTAAGAGATAGAGTTTTTTATAGACCTATAACTGCAAAGGATACTGATAAAGTTCTTGAGAAAGGTACTGATAGGAGAGATACATCTCCATTATATTTTTTTAATGAAGAAACTCAGATGAGAAGGTGGGAATTATGTCCTGGAGATGTTAGTTATCTATATCCAATGGATGAGTTAAAAAAACAGAATTCTATTGGGCGACAAATAGGGGTTGCTGTATATGATGGAGATAAGGTTGAATTTCACTCAATGAATGGTTTTTGTACATTTGAAGATAATAATCCTCAGAATGCATTAATAGCTGTTTTTAGAAGATCTATATAATAAAAATTTGAAAAGAATTTATTCTTTGCTTTGAGGCTTTGCCTCTAACCCCTTAGAATTCTTCAAATTCTAAGATTTCTCCTCAGGTTTTTCTTCCTTTGGAGCTTCTTTATCTTCTGGTTTTTTATCAGCTTTAGGTGCTGCTTCTTTTTTTGGAGCTTCCTTTTTTTCTTCTGCTGGTTTTTCAGCTGCTGGAGCTCCTCCTGCTTTTTGCATGTAGCCACATTTACCACATACTTCTCTATCTTTGTGAGCAGCTAAGAATATTCCTGGACCACATTTAGGGCAGAACTTATTCTTTCTTTTATCTTTATCGTATAATTCGTAACGTTTACTTGTTTTCTTTGTTTTTCTTTGTTTCTTTGCCATTTTAATACCTTATGATTATTCTTTCTTTTCAGCTGGAGCTTCTTCTTTTTTCTCTTCTTTTGGAGCTTCTTTAGCAGGCTCTTCCTTTTTTTCTTCAGCTGGTTTTTCTGCTGGAGCAGCTTCAGCTTTTTTAGCTTCTTCAGCTGCTTTTGCTTTAGCATCTTCTGCTTTTTTTAATTTCTCAGCTGCTTTTTTACCTAACTTAGGTTCATTTTTCTTCATTTCTTCAGCTGAAATGTAATGATAAGCAATAACGTCTGCAGTATTATCTTTGAATTTAGGATATATACCTCTTACAACAACTAATTTAGCATCAGATTTAAGCTGCGCAGCAATAGATTTCTTAATATCTTCATTAGAAGGGACTGCGCCTGTAAAAGAAACTGTAGCTTTTACTTCAGTTCTTGATAATAAAATTTTTTCATTTTTTTCTACAATGTTTAGTTCCATATATTACTCACCTTACTTTAATAGCATATTCCCCTTTTATTGTAATTCCTAACTTTTTTGCAATAATTGATTTGTTAGCATCTAGAATATTTAATCTGCCTTGCCAACTTGTAGTAAACTGGTTGCTTTTACATGATGGACAGTTATCTCCATCTACAAACATCTTACATTTTTTGCAGACTTTTTTCTTCATTTCTTAGCACCTTTTTCTTCTTTTTTTGGTTTTTCAGCTGCGGGAGCTCCTTCTGCTTCTATCCAATCAAGTCTTCCTAAACCTGCTTGCCTCATTGTAAGACCAAGCTTAGGATTTGTAACATCTTTATAAGAAACAGCTATGATTCTTGCTCTGCATGAATCTCCTGTCTTAAGTGTTTTTTTGGATTCTTTTCCAGCTAAAACCTTATCTTTTGAAAATGATACGAAATCATCCATTGTTTGAGATATGTGAATCATACCTTCAATTGGACCTAAGTTGATAAATGCTCCGAAGTCAGCAATATCATTTATCTTACCTAAAACTACTTCTTGTAATTCTGGTTTGAATGTTAATAGGTTAAATGTTACATCATAATAAGAAGCACCGTCTCCGGGAACAATAATTCCTTCGCCGATATCCTTAACTGAAGATACATCTATAACTATGCCGATGTCTTTGGAAATAAATCCATCATACTTTCTTTTGACCCTTTTTATCACAGCTTCTTCCACATTTAGATCAAATAAATCTGGTGGAACTCTGATATGGTCTTGTAGCTCTAATTTGTAGAACATTTTAGATTATTGTGTTG
>CAYUUQ010000188.1:0-3048 GCA_964447875.1 uncultured Methanosarcinales archaeon
GTTTATGTTAAAACAAATTATCTTGTTGGTAGGACAATAGCTGTTGATGAACTTATGCGAAAATATGATGCTGTATTTATAGGATGTGGATAATGGTTACCATATTTTTTAGATATTTCTGGAAAGAATTTACCTGGAGTTTATTCTGCTAATGAGTTTTTAACTAGGGTAAACTTGATGAAATCTTATAAATTTCCTGAATATAGAACACCAATTAAAGTTGGAAAAAAAGTTGTAGTTGTTGGTGGTGGAAATGTTGCTATGGATGCTGCCAGAAGCGCTAAAAGACTTGGTAGTGATGTTACTGTAGTTTATAGAAGAAGTATTGATGAGATGCCTGCAAGAATTGAAGAGATTCATCATGCAAGAGAAGAAGGTATTAATTTTTTGATGCTTACAAATCCTGCAAGGATAATTGGAGAAGAAAAGGTTGAAAGTATAGAATGTGTTCAGATGATGTTAGGAGAACCTGATGAATCTGGTCGAAGAAGACCTATGCCTATAGATGGTTCAGAGTTTAATATAGAATGTGATCAGGTTATTGTAGCTATAGGTCAAGGACCTAATCCTATTCTTATTGACCAATTAGGTGTTGAAATTACTCCAAGAGGTAGTATACTAGTTGACGCGGGATGTAGAACTTCAAGGCCAGGAATATTTGCTGGAGGAGATATTGCTTCTAATGAAGCAACAGTTATTAAAGCAATGGGAATGGGTAAAGTAGCTGCTAAATCTATACATGATTGGGTAAAACAAGAGAAATTAGTTCAGGAATGATTGCCAGCTAATGCTTCTTTTACTGATTTTAAAAGTTCATCGGCATCAAATGGTTTTTCTAATATCACATGTGCACCTAATTTAATTGCTTTTTGTCTATCTGGCTGAGGTGAACCACCTGTAATGAATATTGCTTTTTGTTTTGGCCTGACAGCTAATATCTGTTCATATGTTTCTGGACCATATAATGGCTTCATTATTATATCTAATACTAAAAGATCATAATGGGTTCCTTCTTCATATAATCTTACAGCTTCTAGACCATTGCATACTCCTTGAACTCTATATCCACATCTAGAAAGTTGTGAAACTATGACATTTTTGACTGGAATTGCGTCATCTACAACTAATATTCTATAATCTGCAGGAGTAAATGTTGAGCCTATACCTGGTGCAACATCAATCATTGCTATGCTGTTAGTAGAAATGTCAGAAGTTCCATCTATTTGTTTAGATCTTATTGCATCTGCAATTGCTAATACTTGTTCTTTCCTTATTGGTTTGTATAATAATTCTGTGTTCGGATCTGCTTCAGCTAGAGCTTTAGCTTCATCTTCTAAGGATAATCTTGCTCCACCTGTTATTATGTAACAAGAAAGTGTTTCATCATAAGATCTTACTTCTCTAACAAGATCTATACCTGAAGGATGTTGGTTTAAATCTGTGATAACAACATCATAAGGCCTAGCTGATGGAAGAACTTTTCTTACCTGTTCTATACCTGCCGCACAAGTTTCAAGCACATCTACTTTAACACCATGATCTTTTAAAAAAGCAGGAAAAGTATTTCGCATACATTTCTCGTCATCTACGAACAATGCAGATATATCCATTGGTTGATATCCTACAGGCATAATAAGAATATTTATTATTTATTTATAAATCTTTATAGAAACTAGATAGTTTATATAACTACTATTCTGTAGTAACATAATAGAAAGATTTATATATTAGTTATTATGTATAATTTATGTATAAAAGAGATATATTTATTAGATAAAATGGACAATATAGAACAATTATTAAAAAATTTAGAATTGCATTCAAGTAATGGTGAGTCTCCTGAGTTAGATAGAAGAGTATCTGGATTAAAAGAATTTATAGAAACTGAAAACAAAGGAGTTGTTGTATATGATGATGTTAATAGTGTTGTTAGGGGTTTAGATAATTTTCATAGATTTTATGGTTTAGAATCTAGATATCTTGACTTTTCAATAGATCTACTCAGAAGAATAGATAATGGAGAAGATAGAGAGTTAGCTATGGGTGTTATTAATGACCTTAATAGTATACTTACTTTACTTACTGACACTAGAAAATTACCTTCTAAATATGGACTAACTAGTAGAGAAGGAAGAGTTAGTTTAAATGATGGGGAAATAGATTATTTTATTAGTGCGCCCAGTGATACAGCTGCTTTGTCTGCTATGGCAAATGCTGTAGAAAGGAATAATGTTGCATTACAAAAAGATACCAAAGTAGAAAGAGAGCATATATTTTATGATGAAGTAGAAGAGATTCTTGATTTTTATTTTGAACATAAAGATGATTTAGAGAACCTTAAGAAATTTGGAGGGGTGTTAAGTAGTTGGTATAGCTGTTTGACTGAACCAACTGGTGGTTTTGCAGGAATGTTATTAGCTAAAGTCAAAGATGTATATTGTGAAAGTATCACAGAAAGTCCTCAAGCTGTTAAATCTGTTTTTGAAACTGCACAAACTATGTATGGTAGAGAAAGTCTACCAGAAACAGAAGAACTTATACTAGAAATTGGGGGAAAAGCCCCATTATTTGATATCGAAAGATTAAGACAATTTTCTGGAAACTATGAATTAGGAGAAGAAGTTGCTTATGTTCTAAATGCTATAACCAATGGTGTTGGTATGATTAGTGATCAAGATATTCAAAAGAGATATGGGGACTTAATGTTAGACTGTTTAGAAAGATGTGAGACTCATGAAGATCAGGGGTTGGCTATGTTGTTATCTGATGGTGTTTCCCATATAGCTTACCATATTATGGGCAAAGATTGGTTACCTAGCTTATTAGATGGTGGGGAAGATTTAACACAATATGGTGAAATAGTAAGAGATATTTTTACTACAATTGATGAATATAGTGGAGATCTTAAATTAATAAATGAAGCAAGTCATGATTTATCTGAAAGATATAGATATCTTTTTGATGACATAAAAGAAGAGAGAGTTAGTAAAGAGTTGGGACATGTAACAAGAGTATGGCAGGAGGCTAAGGCCCATTATTTTACAAAAT
>CAYUUQ010000189.1:0-3039 GCA_964447875.1 uncultured Methanosarcinales archaeon
TATTTTTGGTTATAATAATCTCATCATTTCCATTATATTTAGCAATAAAATTTTTAGGCGGTAGAGCAGGTTTATTAAAAGTATTTTTGGTAAATATTGTTATTGCTATTCTTATTCCTTTATTTATATCATGGCTTGGTTTTGGTAATGGAATTATAGCAACGATAATATCTTTTATAATTATGCTTGTAATCTATACAGTGTCTTTTGAAGTAGGCTTCATAAGAGCTTTTTTTGCATGGGTTTTGCAGTTGTTCTTTATATTTATCTTTACGCTTTTGTTTACTTTTCTTGGTATAATCTCTTTATTAGGTTAAACTTTCAAAAAGATTTAAATAATAATTCTTGAAATGTTATACAATCATGAAAATAGCATTAACTTGTAGTATAAAACCAGCTAAAATATCTGAAGAGAATAAAGAGAAATATGCTGAGTTTGATTCTTTGGAAACAATAAATGATCTAGCTGATGCAATAAAATCAAATGGTCATGAAGTTGATGTTATAGATGTAAGAGAAGATATAAAAGAGGTTTTATTGGCTAAAAAAAGTGATATTGATCTTGTTTTTAATGTTGCAGAAGGTTTAGATGGTTATGATAGGGAGGCACTTGTTCCTAAATTATGTGAAGAACTAGAAATACCTTTTACTGCTTCAGGTTCAGTTACTTTAGTTAATACATTAGATAAAGCAAAGACAAAGGAAATTTTGGTTTCAAGTGGCATTAAGACTCCAAAGTTTCAGGTTTTTGATAATATTAATGAGGATTTAACAGATTTAAGTTTTCCATTGTTGGTCAAACCATTATTAGAGGGAAGTAGCAAAGGAGTTTTCAATGATAATTTAGTTGAGAATAAAGAAGAGTTGATAAAAGTTATTAAGAATGTTATTGATGAATATAAACAACCAGTTATTGTTGAAGAGTTTTTAGATGGCAGAGAGTTTACAGTATCAGTTGTTAATGATAAGGTTTTACCAATAGTTGAGATTAAATTTAATCATCTGCCAAAAAATATACACCCAATGGACTCTTATGAAGCAAAGTGGATATATGATAACCCTAATGCAAAACATGATCCATTAGTGTGTCCTGCAAAAATTGATTCAGAGTTAAAGGAGAAAATTGATGAAGTTGCTTTAGCTACGTATAAAGCATTAGATTGTAAGGATTGGGCAAGAATAGATGTAAGATTAGATTCAAAAGGAGAACCAAGTGTTTTAGAAGTAAATGCGCTGCCTGGATTTATGAAAGACCCTAAAGAAAATTCTAGATTACCAAGGGCTGCTTATTCTAATAATTGGTCGTATGAAAAATTGATAAAAGAAGTTATTGATTCTGCTGTTAAAAGATGGAATTTGAAATGAATTCATTTATATTCTATACTCAATGCAAAAAATATCAAATATTTGTTTGCATTTCGTAATAAGCAAAACCCATGAGTAATGTTCGAATATTTGTTGTGTTTGCTATATAATAACAATAACTTTATAAAATAATAATTTTTCTTTTTATTTATGGATGAAAAATTAAAAATTGCTGTAGTTTTTACAAAATGCGAAGAAGTAACTGAAGCATATCATGAAGATTGGGAGGGACGCGATACAAACGAATCAGCATTTAAGATTGTTGATATATTAAAAGAACTTGGTTATGATGCAAGATATGAGTTTGTAAACAAAGATTTATTTGAGAAACTAAGGCAGAACAAACCAGACTTGGTTTTTAATCTATGTGATGATGGTTTTTATTCTGATCCAGAACTAGAACCTCACTTACCTGCAATGTTAGATGTTTTAGAAATACCTTATACTGGCGGAGATTATTTTACACTAGCTTTAACACTAGATAAAGCAAATGTAAAGGAATTTTTGAAAATACATAAGCTTCCAACACCAAAATTCTATGTTTTTGAAGTTGGAGATGAAGAAATAGGAGATTTAGAATTTCCATTAATTGTGAAGCCTCTTCATGAAGATGCATCGATTGGTATAAAAGATGATTCTGTTGTATATGATGAGGAAAATTTAAGAGAACGAGTAAGATATGTTGTTAAAGAATATGATCAGCCAGCATTAGTTGAAGAATTCATTGATGGAAGAGAATTTAATGTTGGAGTTATTGGTAATGATGAAAAGGAAGTTATGCCAATATCAGAGATAACTTTTGATGGTTTACCTGAAGGCAAACCTAAGATTGTTAATTATTCTGCTAAATGGGATGAAGATTCAATTGATTATAAAGAAACTAAGAGAAGTTGTCCTGCAAAAGTTGATGAAGAACTTGCAAATCAATTAAGGGATTTAGCAATTAAAGCAGGAGAGATATTTGGTTGTGAGAGTTATTTTAGGGTTGACTTTAGGGTTGATAAGAATAATAATCCTTATATTTTGGAAGTTAATCAAAATCCAGATATATCTGATGATGCTGGCCTTGCTGCAATGGCAGAAGTTGCAGGATATTCTTATAAGGGATTAATAGACAAAGTAGTTAAAGAAGCAATGCCAATAAAAGAAGAAAATGAGTCTAAGCCTGAAGAAAATTGAATTAGAGGATGCTTCTTTTATTTCTAATTTATTTAATGATAAGGATAATGTTAAGTATATGAGTACAATAGTTAGGTGTATAGATCATACAACTGAAGAGATAGAAGAAGAAATAAAAGATTCAGAAGAAGAATTTGAACAACTATTCATAGTCTTAGATGAAAATAACAATAAAGTTGGTCATGCAGGAATAGATGATATTGATGATCATGATATGCGGGGAGAAATATTTTTTGTTATTGATAAAAAATTTCAAGGCAAGGGTTATGGTAAAGAGATTGTTAAATTACTTTTAGATTATGGTTTTGATAATTTAAAGTTGAATAGTTTATTTGCTTCAGTTGCTGTTTTGAATAAATCTGCTATTAATGTTATTTTGGTAAATGGATTTAAGAAGATTGGAGTTCGTAGAGAATTTAATAAAATTGATGATGAATTTATTGACGAATTATTTTTTGATATGATTAAAGAAGATTATGATAAAATTAATAAATG
>CAYUUQ010000190.1:0-2727 GCA_964447875.1 uncultured Methanosarcinales archaeon
AGCGCCCCACCAGTCACCGCTCTTGACTCGCTATAGACTGGTGGAAAGAGGAATTCTAAACAAAGATTTGCCTGCCATTAACAATAATCTGGATATAGGTCCACTTAAAATGGAAGAAATAATATTATATAACCTTACAATATCTAATGAAATATTCAACGATGGTATTTACACAATTGCAACTCGATTATTGGGTGTGAATGGCGAATTAGATTTCAAAGCAGTGAATTTTTCAATAAGAGGTTTATCTAAAGGTCCACTTTTTCAAGTTTTAATATGCTCTGATAGAGTATGCAAAGAAAAATCAAAAATCTTTTTGAGAAATGAGGATATCTATATGAATTATAGATCAACTACTAAAAATTCAAAGATAACAGCAACATTAACTTTTCCAAACCAAAGAAAAGTAAATCTAAATTTGCCATCATCAATAAAAGCCATACAGATAGGAACTTATGAACTGGAAGTTATTGCTTCAAAACCAGGTTATAAGACTATAAATACAAAAGAATTATTTGGTGTTATTGAAGAAGAACCTGAAATTAAAGATTTATTTGAGGAAAAATTTAATTATCGGATATTTCTGATTCCTGCATTAGTAATTATAATAATTCTTGTAATTTTAATATTGATTAGAAGAAGAAAGCAATATGTAAATCAACAAAATTATGACCGACAATATTATAGAAGATGAATCCTTCATTTCTTTGTTATCGCAGTTAATATACAATAATCTAATTCACTTTTTCTCAACAAATTCAGGCAGTAATTTCTTCATCTCAAGCATAAACTCCTTAGCTCTCTTCAGGGATGTTTTTGCTTTCTGCTCCTGTATTGTTTCAGTCATGTCATACTGAAACCTAGAACGCTTTTCCATTTCATTTGAATAAAAAGCAATAATCTCCTCAGATTTGACAGACGCTATCTCAAGAGCATCTTTCTTGATATCTTCATATTCTTCTAAAAGACCTTTCTTGATTTTATTCATTACAAGAACAATCAAAGCATCACTTGTAACCTTATGAACTACTTTATTGCCAATCTTATAGCCAAGATGTAATAAAACAGCATTTGCGATATAAAACATAGAATAATAAGAGATTACAACAATCCATAAATAAGGATTTAATGTGCTATTGATACATTCTTCTGCAAGATTTAAGGATAATTCTGCATTTTTTATATACATTGCTTTGGCTGTTTCATTCTTCTCTTTCTTGAGAAGCCCATCTTGTAAGTATTTATCAAAATTCTGCTTGGCTTCTTTTTTCTTTTCTTCATCCATTCAGATCATCCCATAATATTGCTCTATTCCGTATAAAATAATGTTATTATTTAAAGCTTCCTGCCCTACATTAGATTTTTGTGCATTAATCATTTCATTAAATTGGCTTTCTGAAAAGATTAAAGCATGCACTTGCAGAGGTAATGAACTTACAACCCTATTAACCTCTTTTTCAAATGAATCCTCAAGCCCATCAGCACATATAAACATCAGATCAATATCAGAACTTTTTGTTTGTTTTTTCTTTGCATATGAGCCAAACAACAATAAAACATAAAGATTTGATTTAATTCCTCTTTTGAAGCTGTTTAGCATAACTGCAAGATTTTTATTCTTTAAAATTTCTTTTCTACGTTCAAATTCTGCTTCAAATATAAGGGGATGAATTATTTTACTAAGCATAACCCTATTTGATTGTCCAAATGATTCAAGTTCTACCAACCCCATTTTTTCTAATCTTTTGATTATGGAATAGACATTCTTATAATCCATCTTTATAGATTTTGATATAGTTAGGATATTCAATTCTTCATTTTTATGCTCTATAAGGAACTTAACAATTGATGATTCTTTACTCCTCATGTTAATAACACCATAAAACTATGGTAATACAACCATATTTATAAAACTTTCTATTTCTTGCTATTCTTTCGCCCCCGAACCCTGAAAGAATAGCATAAATAAAGCCCCCGATTCCTACGGAAATATTGTCTACTTCGTAGAAATGTATAACATAGTGCCTCTTTGTAAACATATAGTCTGCTATCATAGTAATCGATAGTAATAGATTTTCAACTGCTACGGGTAAACCAAAATTTTCTTAACGCAAATCATCGTTTAATCACTCCAATCTAACATTAAAACGTTAGATAACACGCGATTAAACAAAATTCTTTTTCTCAACATTTTTAATCATTTACAATAATAAAAACTAAAAAAGAACTATAGATTTACTAAAAATCATAGTCAGCACAACCCTAACAGGTACTGCTCCCTTTTGGAAAATAAAAAACTCCGTTCGGCATCAAAGCCTCACTACGCATAACAAGTTCTGATGTTACATTCAATTGAGTTCTCGCTAACTACTAGAAAAAAAAACGGGAAAGGGTCACCTTAGTCACTTCGCAACAGATAGTCAAAACTTTCAGTTTTGAGATTTATTTGGGGTCGCCTATTAATTATTCTCCAGATCAAATGTTTTATTCTCCTTCATTTACATATCTTTCAAGTTCTGAGCCTTTAATAAAATCCTCAGGTTCAAATGGCATCACAAACATTTTACCCATTTCTAATAAATATTCTTTTAGATTGCTTTTCCTTATATGATCTAATTCTAGTCTTTCCACAGGTACATTACGATACGCTAACATATAAAACCTTTCTACTTCATCAATACTCAGTTTACCACTACCATCTTCATCACATAACGCAATAGTTAATCC
>CAYUUQ010000190.1:2737-3039 GCA_964447875.1 uncultured Methanosarcinales archaeon
TAGCTCCTCGTTGTTTTGCATATTCTAGATATTCTGAGATAAGATCTATACCTCTAGGACTGTTTAATAATGATCGCATCCCATCATACTTTGCATCATCACTAATTTTCCATCGCATAATATCTCTTAGGCTAGATCCTGCTACTCTATATGCTTCAAAACATTCATTCGGTTCCAAAATACCATTTGTATTTGTATCTGCTTTTTGCACAGCTTGTATCCTAAGATTGCTCACATCAGCATCGTATTTTTTAAGACTAGAAAACAAACCCATAGAAAAGTAGGTTATGTAACTAATTCCA
>CAYUUQ010000191.1:0-683 GCA_964447875.1 uncultured Methanosarcinales archaeon
TCCCTTAATAAGATACTCTTGCTTCGCAAGAATTTATAGAAAATTAAATTTAACTTCTGCGGTTTTTTGCTACGCAAAAAATCCTCGACCCCTCTGCGTTCTCCTCGCTAACGCTCGTCGGGGCGTATAACAGCGATTTAAAGAGAAATGCCTCAGCTCGGCATTTCTCCAAATTTTACCCTCCATCTCTGTTCGCAAAATTTCTCAACTCTGATTTTCAGCCATATGGGAAAATCGAGGAGGAATTTTGCTCACGAGGTCGGGTAAAACTTCTTTAAATCGCGATGTTATACGCAATTAAATTTTCACTAGTCTAAATCGCATTTTTCTTTTAAAAAAAGAAACAAAAGAGGGGATTTTCTAAAACAAAACAGGGCACACTCTTTATAGTGCTTCGCACTTTATATTTTTCCTTAAAGAATCGAGGGCTTAACGAAACATTTATATATGTATTAATATTGTATCTATATTGTGGCTAAGAATATATATTAATGTATTTAACTATGATGTATGCAAAAAGAGATGGTAAACGCAATATCATTATTGAAATCAAGTGAATATCGCTTTAAAATAATTAAAGCTATCGGAAAAGATACTGTAACTCCATCTGAAATTGCGAATAAAATAGGAATACGTTTAAATCATGTTAGTATGTTTCTTAAAGAATTAAAAGAAAATAAACT
>CAYUUQ010000191.1:693-3035 GCA_964447875.1 uncultured Methanosarcinales archaeon
AATGCCTTAATGAAGATACAAGAAAGGGCAGACTATATGAATTAACAGAGTTGGGGGAAAATGCAATCAACAAGCTTACAAATGGAAAATCCTAAAAAGTTCAAAGACGAAAGTTGGGACTTTAGAAAATCTTTTACTAAATATAATAATCATGGTTTTCATACTTACCCTGCGATGATGATTCCACAAGTAGCTAGAAGATTAATAGAAATGTATGGAAAAGATAAAGAAATTCTATTAGATCCATTTATGGGTTCAGGCACAGCACTTTTAGAAGCATCTCTTCATAAGAACTTTAAAAAAGCTTATGGTATAGATATTAATCCTCTCGCTTTATTAATTTCTAAAGTTAAAACAACCCCTATTAATTCAAAAAAACTGAAAGAAGAATATAAAAAATTGATTACAAAATGTAACAGTGATAAAAAAGCAGTTGATTCTAAAGAGAAAAAAATTGAAATACCCGATTTTTTTAATATTGAATTTTGGTTTAAATCAAATGTTATAACAGATTTATCTATTATTAAACACAACATTAACAAAATTAAAGACGAAAATATTAAAGATTTTTTTCTTATTGTTTTTTCCGAGACTGTTAGAAATGTATCAAATACTAGAAATAGGGAATATAAACTTTATAGAATGAATAAAAATATGTTAGAAAAACATAATCCTAATACTTTTGAGGAATTTGAAAAAAAATCTTTAAAAAATATTTCAAGTATGAATGAATTCTTTACAGAACATAACAAAAAATGTGATATAAATATTTTAGCAGAAGATACGAGAAATTTAACTTCAATTCCTGAAAATTCTGTAGATTTAATTGTTACTTCTCCACCTTACGGAGATAGTAGAACAACTGTAGCTTATGGGCAATTTTCAAGATTAGGTTTACAATGGTTAGGTTATGATAAAAGTGAAGTAATAAATATTGATAAAATCAGCTTAGGGGGTATCCCAACTAAAGATTTACAAAATGGATTGGGGTCTCCAACATTAAAGAAAACTTTAGATAAAATATCCAATATTGATTCTCGTAGAGCAAAAGATGTTTTAAGCTTTTATGTGGATTTTGATAAATGTATTAAAGAATTGCACAGAATTACAAAAGTTGGTGCTTTTATGTGTTTTGTTGTAGGAAACAGAACTGTTAAGGGAGTTCAAATTCCAACAGATGAAATAATATTAGAATTATTCCAAGCTAAAAATCATTACAAACACCATAACACATTTATTAGAAATATCCCCCATAAAAGAATGCCTAAATTAAATTCCCCTACAAATATTTCTGGAAATCATGCAGTAACTATGAATGAAGAATGGATAGTAATTATTGAAAAGCAATAATTATTCTAGAATTAACTCTTTTTCTTCATATAATTTATCAATGTGATTTCTAGATAACCTAAAACCTGGTCCATGATCTCTAACAAAAAAATCTTTTTTACCCTCATTTCTTTCTCTAATATCCATTCGAAATTCCCAAACAATAAATCCATCATTAAATAATTCTTCAAACTTTTCTTCACTTAATTTTTTAAGAAGAATTGCTTGTACATAATGAAAATATTCTTCATCGTCTTCTGTTTTTCTTTGAGCAAGAACAAGTAAAAGATTTTCACTTAATTTTTTTCTTAATACTTCCATCAACTCTTCTATTTCAAAATATGAAACTATTCCACCTTCTTTATGAATAATATTTAATCTGTTTTTCTCTGTATCAACTTCAAGTTTAAATCCCTTATTATTAAACTCATTTGCTTTTAATGTAATTTTTAGTCCTGTTCTCCCTTTAGCATCAGGATAACCATATTTTTCAATAATCTCTCTTGCAGACATAGGAGACCAATGAGGAACTTTAGTAAATAATGTTACTCTAGAAGTTGCATCTAATCTTTGAGCTTTAAGTTCAATAGGTGCTTTATTATAAGTAAAATCTGGTTCTCCAAGATTATTTTCTTTAATTCCGAGAAGCGTTTCAACAGTAAATCCTATTCCCGTATTATCTTTTCTCAAAGATTTAATATATCCTTTTTCTTTAAGTTTTTCTAATTCTTTTTTAATGTCTATTTCTGGTAAAATTTCTGCCATTCAATGTAACTAAGATATAAAATATATATACCAATACCACAAGATAAGTATAGTTTAGATACAATAAAAACGCCCTCGATTTTTAATTATTTTATGAGTGTGCCCTTAATACTTGTTTTTTATTGCTCACTGTGTTCGCTTTAATGAACAAAAATCCCCTCGTGCTACGCACATATAGTCTTCTTCGAAGAAATTTATTAACGTGAAAATTTAACTCTTCGCCATTTTTTTGCTTCGCAAAAAACCGT
>CAYUUQ010000192.1:0-3031 GCA_964447875.1 uncultured Methanosarcinales archaeon
TATTTTCAGGTGACATTTGAGGTATTCCAACTTCTACTGGGAGTAAACTTTCTATTAAATAAGAAGGAACATTGTAATAACCTTTATCATAAGCTTTTTTTCCACCTATAACAACTAAGCCATTACCATCTACAACATATTCAGTTAGTTCTTTAACATTGGGCGCTATTGATTCAGCATCTAAGTCGTTTAGGATAACTGTATGGAAAGAGTCCATATCTTCTGGAATAGATTCTTTTAATGTAACTTCGTATATATTTTTTAATCCGACTAATAATGGAGACGTTTTTTCTGAAACGAACAATACTTTTGGTTTTGGTATAACTTTTATTGTCTTATAGTATACGTTATTTTCCTGGAAGAAATCAGTAGAAGATATTTCTGCTTGTATTTCATGATAGCCTTCTGAAAATGCTCTTGAAAATTCTTTTGATGTTGAAGCAGTATCATCGTATAATGTTTCACCGTCAACTTTTATCTTAAGGTTGTATGATGGAAGAGTTCCGACTTCACTCATTATAACTTTGAAAGTATTTTGTTCTCCAACTATTGCCTGAGATGGACCATCGATATATAATCTTGCATCTTTTTTTATTGGTTCGAGGTCTATTGTGTTTATTGATGTGTTTAAGTTTGATGCAAAGAGCATTACATCACCTAAGACTCTTCCTTCATTATTGTTTCCGTCTGTTATTACTAATAGATTATCATCTCCTTTCATGTTGTTTAAGATTCCATCACCTATTGCTGACCTTTCATTTGATGCTATGTAACGTAAATTTGTTGGAATGTATTCAGATAGTTGGTTTTTTAGTTCTTGAGCTACAGACTTATCAAACATATCAAAGCTTGTAGAATTATCTGCTAAGATTGTTAAGGATGGATCACCATTTACTTCTACTGCAACTTCCGAAAACGGTGTTGCGATAGCGAATAAAATCAAGAAGATTATTATTAACCTGTTTATGAAAAGTAATATACGTTTATGTTTATTATTTTTATTGAATTCTTCTTTATCTTCTTTAGACTTAAAATGAACTAAGTTCTTTCTTATGAAGAAATATAAAAATATAGCTATAGGTATAATTAGTAATAAGATTTGCGGCCTTGCCAGGCAGTAGTCTGAGATGCAATAACGAATTATAGATCACCTCTTAGTTTTATGTATATGATCTCTACGAATATAAGGAGAATTGCTAAGATTATTAAGTAATAATCTAAGTCTATTTTCTTTGTTTTTAGTTCTGTTTCTGATTCGAATTCTTTTTTATCTTGTTCTAATATATTAGTTGTTTTAGATATGTCTGATTCTTTCTCATTTAGTAGGTTTACTGCTATTTTTTTAGTATTTAACTCATATATTCCTGCTTCATCTAAGAGTAGTTTTGATGTTTTAATTGTTGAAGAAGGTGTTTTTATCCTTTGTTCCTGAACAACTATTGTGTCACCTGTTTTATGGTTATAGTCTCTTATATCTTCTGACTTTACCAGGAAATTTATTAGATTGTTCCAAAATATTGGATATGATGAAAGGGATGAGAAATCAGAGTTTTGATCAATTAAACCATAGTAAAATACATTTTCTTTCATCGCAATCATTGGAGAATTATCTGTTGCTCCTGCAATAACTATTGAAGAATCAGATGGTGTTGCTGTTAAGTATATTTCAGAAGTTGATGGGCATTGATTTTCTTCAAAAAAAGATGTGAACTGATTAAAGATCTTAAAGCATGTTCTTGTTCTGTTTCCTAATCCTTTTATTGCTACAGGCATCATCTGCCAGAATATTTCTTTACTTCTGTCTGTTTGTGCTAAAGACCCTAAGTCTTCTTGTGCAGTTATTATTAGTTTTCCGCCTTTATCTGTGTAGTCTTTAAATTCTCTGAATCTGCCTTTTAATATTCCTTCTTTATCTCCTTCTGTACCAACTTCACCTATGATTATTACGTCAAAGTCTGCAAAGGATATTGATTTTCCATCTGCCATATGACTTAGTGGTGGAGTTGAAGTTGCTAGGAGGATATCTTTAGAAGCTTCTAAAGCTGCTTTTATACTTGATGATTCTTCATTTGAAATTAATAGTACGGGTATTGTCTTTTTTTCTGGTGCTGAGATGTGTAGAACGTTGTCTAATGCCAGATCGTCGTTGATTTCTAAAGTTATTTTAGATTGCCCTGGTTGTGTTTCAAAAACTAGGCTTTCTAGTGAGTTTGGTAATAGGTCTATTTTTTCTTCTCCTAGTGTTTGAGTTCCTTTTATTAGTTTTACAGTTAATTCTTGTTCTTCTTTATTGAAGTTTTTTATGTAAACTTTTGTGTCGTGTTTAGTTAGTTCTAAGTCTATAATACCTATATTATTTGCTTTTCCGCTTAAGTCAATGAAGTCAACTCTGTTTCCTTTTGCAGTTAAGGCTCTTTTTGCAACTAATGGATCTGAGCCGTCTGTTTGAATAAAGTCTGAGAGTAGTAATATTCTTCCTTTCTTTTCTTTTAAGATGTCTTCAGCTAATAATAAAGCATCACCTAGGTTTGTTGTTGTTGCTTTAGGTCTTGCTTTTATTAAAGCTGCTTGTGCTTCAACAAAGTTTCCGTTGTTTAGTAATGTTATTGGTTGGTTTCCGGCTGCTATTACTGATACTCTTCCGGATAGTTCATCTCTTGCTATACTTTTTGCTTTTTCGAAACGTGTTGAGGTTCCTGATTTGGTTTGCATAGATGCTGAAGAGTCTAAGATTATTACAGTGTTTTCTGATTCTACTGCGAATGGAATTGTTATAAATGGTGCTGCAATTGAAATTGTCAATGCAAGTAAAAGTGCTAGTTGTATGAAGAATAAGACATTTCTTAATAGTTTTCTTAGAAAAGAATTTTGCTTTAATTTACTTGTTTGTTTAAGAATAAACATTAAAGAAGGGATTGTTAAGTCTTTAGGTCTTGGTTTAATTAAGTATATTAATATAAATGGAACTAGTGCTAAGAGTGCCCATATACCTATAGGATTACCTAATTCCATCAATACCCCTTTTATTTAA
>CAYUUQ010000193.1:0-3001 GCA_964447875.1 uncultured Methanosarcinales archaeon
CTTAAAAGGGTAAAATAATACTACTACTTAATAAATGTTACGATTTTTTACCTCGCAACAGTATTGTCATCGCTTATTGGTTACTATTATTATTAACTCAAAAGTTAAAACAATTATAGTGTATTAAACATAGCTTATATATAAATACATTGTAATCAGAAAATATATATTGCCATATTACTAGTTTTCATATATATAGCAAAGACAACAATAATCAACATAAAAAATTAAGAAAAAAAGATTAAAAATAAGAAAAAATATAGGAATTACTTCCTATCTGCAATCAATTGATCTACGACACTAGGATCAGCAAGTGTTGTTGTGTTACCAACATCATCTTTTCCTTCTGCAATTGCTTTTAATATCCTTCTCATGATCTTTCCAGACCTTGTTTTAGGTAAAGCATCTGCAAATTGTATCTTATCTGGTTTTGCAATTGGACCAATTTCTTTTCCAACATGATTTCTTAATTCAACTAATAGTTCGTCTGTCTTCTCTACACCTTTATTTGGTGTAACAAAGCAATACAATGCTTGTCCTTTAACATCATGTGGGAAAGGAACAACTGCTGCTTCAGCAACTGTAGAATGAGATACTAGTGCTGACTCAATTTCTGCTGTTCCAAGTCTATGACCTGATACATTAACAATATCGTCAATTCTACCCATTAACCAGATATCTCCATCTTCGTCGATTCTTGCACCATCTCCTGCTGCATATAACCCTTTGAATCTTGACCAATATGTTTCCTTAAATCTCTCATGATCACCATAAACAGTTCTCATCATTCCAGGCCATGGTTTCTTCATTACTAAATAACCACCTTCATTAACGTCGGCCTTACTTCCATCTTCTCTAATTACTTCTGGTTCAATTCCAAAGAATGGTCTTCCAGCACAACTAGGTTTCATTGTAACTGCTCCCGGAAGAGTTGTTATCAAAATTCCGCCTGTTTCTGTTTGCCACCATGTATCAACAATTGGACAATTCTTGTTTCCAATATTGTCATAATACCACATCCATGCTTCTGGATTGATCGGTTCACCAACTGTACCAAGTAAATTTAAACTACTTAGATCATGTTTCTTTATTGGATCAAGACCAAATCTTGCAATAGCTCTAATTGCTGTTGGTGCTGTATAGAATTGATTTACTTTAAATTTCTCACATATATGCCAGAACCTATCATTCTCTGGATATGTTGGTACACCCTCAAACATTATTGTTGTAGCACCATTTGACAATGGACCATATACAATATATGAATGACCAGTAACCCAACCAATATCAGCAGTACACCAATATATAGCTCCTTCATGATAATCAAAGATATATTTGAAAGTTTGTGTAACATATGTTAGATATCCGCCAGTTGTATGTAGTACTCCTTTTGGTTTTCCTGTTGTTCCAGAAGTATATAAGATAAATAATGGATCTTCAGCATCCATTTCTTCTGCTGGGCAATCGTCAGTTATATCTTCAGCATTAACTTCTTCTTCCCAATATGAATCTCTTCCTTCTTTCATCTCTATATCAAGTTCTGCTCTTTTAGTTACAATAACAGACTCAATACAATCTACTCCTTCAAGAGCCTTATCTGCAATAGCCTTAAGTGCTATTTTCTTTCCTGCTCTAAGTCCGCCATCTGCTGTAAGTAAAACCTTACATGTTGAATCTAAGATTCTATCTTTTAATGACTCAGCACTAAATCCTGCAAAAACAACTGAATGCATTGCACCAATTCTAGCACATGCTAAAACTGCAACAGCAGCTTCTGGAATCATAGGAAGATAAACGCAAACCCTATCTCCTTTTTTAACTCCTTTTTTCTTTAAAACATTAGCAAATCTACAAACTCTTTTATGAAGATCTTTGTATGTTATTTCTTGAACATCATCTTCAGGTTCACCTTGCCAAATAATAGCAATTTGATCTCCTTTTTTCTCTAAATGTCTATCTAAACAGTTGTATGAAACATTGGTTTTACCACCTGCAAACCAGGTATACTTAACTGCTTCTTTATCCCATGTAAAAACAGTATCCCACGGTTTAAACCAATGTAGTTCTTCTGCTTTTTTAGCCCAAAATGCTTCAGGATCTTTTATTGATTCTTCATATAATTTTTTATATTCTTCTTCGCTCTTAATATAAGCCTTTTCTCTAAAACTATCTGATGGAGTAATCTTTCTATCCTCCTGACTTACTGAACTTATTTTTCCTTCTGACATATTATCTACCTCCAAAATATGTATTGTTGGGATTATTATATCCTCTTATGTGAATTTGGAAAAACAGCATGTTTTTAAGCTTTTTGTATATATATTATGGTGTTTTATTTGATTATTATGAAAACCAAATAGTATTCGCATTGCGTATATAGGACAATAAAAATCTTTATAAATGAACTACAGTTTTCGAAATAAAATAAGGAGGGAATTTATATGAAAAAAACGATTAATAGATGGTTTATAGTTTTAGGTGCTATTATTATCCAACTCTGTTTGGGTTCAGTATATTCATGGAGTGTATTTGTAAATCCACTTATGAACGATTATGGATTTAGCAATCTTGATACTCAAGTTGTCTTTGCTGTTAGCCTTGCAACTTTTGCATTAGTTATGATTTTTGCAGGTAAGTGGCAGGATAAAAAAGGTCCACGAATTGTAGCTACTACTGCTGCACTTGTTAGGGGAATAGGTTATTTAGTAGCTGCCATGAGTAAAGGTTCATTCCTACTAATTACATTAGGTTATGGTATAATTGGTGGAGCTGCAATTGGTTTAGCATATGTTGCTCCAATTGCTGCTGGTGTAAAATGGTTCCCAGATAGAAAAGGTATGATTACTGGTCTTTCAGTTGCAGGTTTTGGTGGAGGAGCATGGATCTTTGCTAAATTATCTGAAGAACTTATAGCTAGTATGGGTCTTATGAGTACATTTGCAATTCTTGCGATTATCTTCACAGTTTGTATCTTAGGTGGCGCACAATTGTTAAAAATTCC
>CAYUUQ010000194.1:0-2977 GCA_964447875.1 uncultured Methanosarcinales archaeon
TTGCTTGTATCTCAAGGTCTTCTTGCACTCTTCTTTCTCTTATGAAGAAGAAAGTAGCTATTGTTATCAATATCAGTATTCCCGCGATCATAAATATAGTTATCTGAGACTTTTTACCAATCTCTTTATCAAATATTTTATTCATTATTAACCAACCTCTTAACTAAATTTTCAGAACTACCTATATACTTGAGAACTTTTTGTCTTACTTTGCCATTTATTCTTCTATTCTCAACTAAGTAATAATAAGAAATTCCCTTAATTTTTTTCTTTCGAATAAAGGCCATTTATAGCCAATTAGGCACTACATATATATAAATATTACTATATAAAACCAGTGAAATAGTTAGGCACCACAAACAACAAAAAAATTTAAATATAACCTATAACCAAAATAATATTATGCAATTATCTCCTACTCAACTAAAACTGATAAAAGAACAAGCTATTCGTGAATATAAAACTAAACATAAAGCATATCATTCTAATAGATCTCTTTCAAATAAGATAAGAAGGCTTTTAGGTAGATTAATACCAATAAACATAGGAATAGGAATCATCGCATCCTTAATCTACATATACTTTAAGGGATTTTTAGACTACATCTTTGTACTTCTAACAGCAGTTATATGGATAACCCTTGTTTCGGCTGTCTTGTCGGCAATTATCCATAAGAATAGCTGATTTTTCTCGTCTATTAGAACCAAAACCTTTATATAGTACTGCTCACTCACCTTTTTCTATCAAATTGGGGGAATTTAGCTTTGCTAAAAAGAAACCGCCCCCTACACACACAACTAAGTTGATGTGTCCTGCCCCAACTTAAAATAGGGGTGGAAGAACTATTAAGGAGGGATATAATATGTCAAAAGAAATACAACCAATATTTATCATGCCAGAAGGAACACAAAGATCTACTGGTAAGAATGCACAAAGAACAAATATAATGGCAGCTAAATTGGTGGCTGAAACAGTAAGAACAACATTAGGTCCAAAAGGAATGGATAAGATGATTGTTGATGGCTTAGGTGACGTTACTGTAACAAACGACGGTGTAACAATCCTAGAAGAGATGCAAATCGAACATCCTTCAGCAAAGATGATCGTTGAAGTAGCAAAAACACAAGAAGATGAAGTTGGAGATGGAACTACAACTGCTGTTGTTTTAGCAGGAGAGCTTCTAAAAAATGCTGAAGATCTGCTTGAGAAAGAAGTTCACCCAACAATTGTAGCTAGAGGTTATAGGCTAGCTGAAAAAAAATGTCAGGAAATCTTAAATGATATTGCAGAAAATGTTTCACAATCAGATACAGATATTCTTAAAAAAATAGCTCAAACAGCAATGACTGGTAAAGGTGCGGAATCTTCAAAAGAAAATCTAAGCCAGATTTCAGTTGAAGCAGTAAGGTCTGTAATAGAAGATGAAAACGGCACTAAAAATATCGATAGAGATCACATCAAAGTAGAAAAGAAAGTTGGTGCTTCAGTTGAAGAGTCTGAATTAGTCAAAGGTATTGTTTTAGATAAAGAACGTGTCCATTCTGGAATGCCACGTGTTGTAAATAATGCAAAAATAGCTTTAATCGATTCAGCAGTAGAGATAAAATCAACAGAGATTGATGCTAAGATCCAAATAACTGATCCAAATCAGATGCAGGCATTTATTGATCAGGAAGAAAAGATGCTTAGAGATAAAGTTGAAAAAATAAAAGTATCTGGTGCTAATGTAATAATCTGTCAAAAAGGAATTGATGACATGGCACAACATTTCTTAGCTAAAGAAGGGATTTATGCTGTAAGAAGAGCTAAACAATCTGATATAAATGCTTTAGCAAGAGCAACAGGCGGTAAAGTGATAACTAATTTAGATGATTTATCTAAAGATGATCTTGGATTAGCAGGGGTAGTAGAGGAAGTTAAAGTAGGAGATGAACAGATGACTTATATCAAGGAATGCAAAAATCCCAAATCAGTAACTATATTGATTCGTGGTGGAACTGAACATGTTGTAGACGAAGTAAAAAGAGCTATGACTGATGCTATAGGTGACGTTGCAGCTGCATTAAAAAATGGAAAAGTTGTTGCTGGAGCAGGCGCTCCTGAGATCGAACTTGCAAAACAACTAAGAAAATACGCTGACTCATTATCAGGTAGAGAACAATTAGCAGTTCAAGCATTTGCAAATTCTGTTGAAGTTATTCCAAGAACTCTTGCAGAAAACGCAGGACTAGATCCAATAGACATGCTAACAGAACTAAAAGCAGCACATGATAAAAAAGATAAATGGGCAGGAATTGATGTTTTCAAAGGCAAACCTGTTGATGCTTGGAAAAAAGGCGTAATAGAACCATTGAAGATAAAAACACAAGCAGTATCTTCAGCAGCAGAAGTAGCTGTAATGATTTTAAGAATCGATGATGTTATTGCAGGTTCTGGTTCAAAAGGTGGAGATGCAGGTGGAATGCCACCAGGAATGCCTCCTGGAATGGGCGGAATGCCTCCAGGAATGGGAATGTAATTAATTTATTTTTTTTCTTATTTTTTTCAAAGAATTCTAATAAATAATGCTTATATCTTGTTGAAATACTATATGTCCACAATTTTCAATACTATTTTGTGCCCATATAAGAATCAATTAGTCTTTACATTTTAGAAACATTTATATACTTCTTTCGCTATTATTCTGAAAATCAGAGAAATTATGAATAAGAATTACTGAAAATCAGAAAATGAAAATAGTTCAAGCAGATAAACGTGGTCAAATAGTTATTCCTCAAAATATTCGTAAAAATCTAAATATTGAAGCAGAGGCAGCTTTCTGGATATATGAAACCGAAGACGGAATTTTCCTAAAAAAAGTTACAACTCCTTCAAAATCTGAAATAAAAAAATCATTGAAAAAACTAAAAAATGAATAAAAGAGCACAACTAACATTGTTTATTTTTGTAGGTATTATTATCTTATTAATCTCAAGCT
>CAYUUQ010000195.1:0-2957 GCA_964447875.1 uncultured Methanosarcinales archaeon
GCTTGTGCTTTTTGTTTGCACTGGCTTTCAACTATATTGGATTCTCAATTGCGATAGGTGCGTTTATTGCTGGTGTTACACTCGCAAACTTACCATATAATATAGAGATAATAAGTAAAGTAAGATCTTTAAGAGATTTCTTTGCAACAATATTCTTTGTTTCATTAGGAATGGAGATAATGATAGTTTCAATAGAAAAAATAATATTTCCATTTATATTATTCTTATTCATAATAGTAGTTATTAAACCATTCATAATATTATTTTTAACTGCTTACTTTGGATTCAAAAGCAGAACATCATTCTATACTGGTATGTCGCTAGGCCAGATAAGTGAGTTTTCGCTTATAATAATGTCTCAGGGATTAAGACTTGGCCATGTATCTCAGGAGATGTTTTCATTAACAATAATACTTGCAATAGCATCTATTGTACTTACTTCATACTATATTAAGTATGATCACATAATATTTCATAAGCTTGCTAAAAGATTGAAGATATTTGATAGGTTTACTTCAGCAGATAAAGAACAGGATCTAGATTATCTTCCGAAGAATAAGATAGATTTTATATTTTGCGGATATAATAGTGTAGGATATAGTATTGGAAAAAAGATAAGAACCATGAAAAAGAACCTGTTGATTGTAGACTTTAATCCAGAAATAATAAAGTTTCTTATCAGAAATAAAGTTCCTTGTATATATGGAGATATAGGTGATATTGAACTTATAGAAAGATTACCCCTAAAAGATGCAAAGATAATTGTATCTACTGTTCCTGATGAAAATGACAATAACTTGCTAATAAAGATTGTGTGGTTTACGTTACAGCAAATCAAGTGGATCAAGCATTAGATATGTATGATGATGGTGCAGATTATGTAATCTTACCTCATTTCTTAAGTGGAGAACATGTATCTGTATTATTAGAGGATGTTACAACTGATATAAATAAGCTTATAACAAATAAGTTAGACCATATAAAAGAGTTAAATCATAGAAAAAGATTACATCATGAACACCCACTTCGTAGTTAAAATGAAAAACATAAAAGAAAAATCAAAGTTACTAGAACCGATTGTAAGGATAGGTAAGAATGGTTTAACTGAAAGTATTGTAAAAGAGATAAAGAAAAATTTAGTTAAGAAGAAACTGATCAAGGTTAAATTTTTGAAAGGTGCAATACAAGATAAGAATAAAAAAGAGTTTGCTAAAGAAGTAGCAAAAAAAACAGGTGCTGAATTAATAGATGCTGTAGGATTTGTTATAGTATTGTATAAAGAATAAATTTAAATAATCTGATGATAGATTTGATATAAAAGATGGAACCGACAATAGCTGAAGAGGATATGAAAAAATATGGCTTTAAGCCTGAGTATGATGAAGAGACTAGAAATAAGGCTCCGACATATACTGGTTACCCTAAGCCTGTTAATAGAGATAGGATGTATGTTGAAGGATTTAATATGTCTATAGAGGAACCATATTTTTGGGTGTTAGAGTATATAAGATATATGAACGGTTTTCAGAAGGTTGATAAAATAACTGACTTGTTTGCAGCATCTGAAAATAGCTCGTTTTTTGGCAGTGCTCAACAAAGACTTGGAGCACAACAAGATAAAGTCAGCCAATATCTAGCTACAGTTGGAAAAATGGTCAAAGAACTATTCCAACTAGTAAGAGAACTAAGGGTATTAGATGAGAGATTGAGTTATTATGTTGATAGTATGAACATTACAAGTAAGAGTAGAGAAAGTGCTGAGATAACATTAAAAGGTATTTGGGTAGATATGGTAGAACAAGGAGCAAAGAATCCTGCTTCAGTATATGGTATGGCAAGAGAAGTACAGTTTACTACACTACCTGACTTATTTTTCAGCACTCACCCTACAAAGCAGGATGATGTTGATGAATATGTAAGCACACGTAGAAGTGAGTTTAATAGGAAGGTAAGAGAAGTGTTAGCTAGAAAGTTAAGAACATTCTTAGCATGGAAAGAACATACTTTTGATGAGATAAAGAACAGAAGGATATTTACATTGAAGTATCTAAGACAACATTATGAAGTTATAAGAATGTATATGGCGTGGGTAAAACCATATTTAAAGAATGTTCAAAGACTACATATGGATCAGAAGAACATGGATACTGCTGACTTGTTGTTGGCTTTTGAGACATCTGTAATTGAAGTAGAAATACTTGCACATAATAATCCTAAAAAACCTACTGATGTAAGTCCTGCTTGCCTTTATCATTTTTGGTTCAGGACAAGGCCTGAGATGAGCTATCAACAAGAAGGGTGGCAAAAAGGACCACTTCATGTCGGAAGAGTTGAAATAAACATGAGAGCTTATGGGTGGACAAAAAAAGATATTGATAATTATAAACAAATGAAGAAAGAAGAAGAATTTAAGTTACTAGGTTTAATAGATGGTTCAGTAAGAGCAGCTATGGAATCATTAGGAGATGAATTGATGAGATATCTTTCAGAAGCAGGAGAAGGAAATGTGAAAAGTCCTTTTGAAACAGAAAAGATAGCTAAAGCTAACAAGACAACTAAAAAGATGTCATATTGGATGAATCCTTTTAAGAGTATAACTGACTTAATGGTTACAGATAAAAAAGAAAAAGAAGTTGAACTTAAAGGAGAAGATAAATATAAATTAAGCAATGGTAGAAAAAGCGCAGAAGGTAAGGCGTTAACTCTTATGAATTCAGTTTATCAACATTTTAAGAAACATCATGCGATGTTGAACTGGTAAAAAAAGATAAAAATGGACTTTGGCGGAAATAACGGAAAACCTATGAATTATCGTAGTCTTATGTCTGATTTTCATGGCTCTATGGAGTCTGAAAACTATGCTCCATCTACAGGAGAGGAGCTTAATGTAAGCGTGAAAGATATTGGTATGAGTGTTCCTATGGGAATCTCTGCTGCAAATGTTTCTGGAATATATA
>CAYUUQ010000196.1:0-2937 GCA_964447875.1 uncultured Methanosarcinales archaeon
CCGAGAAATCAAAAGCTACGTTTGAAATGAAAGATAGTGAAGAATTTAAGATGAATGTTGATATTGATGGAGATGGTACTGTTGATAATGTTTTAAGTCCTGACTTTGTTGATATAAAAGAGAATGAGGAAGAAGAAAAGAACTTTGTGAAAAAAGGAACTATAAAGACAATTTCAAATGGAAAAGAAAATGGTTCTTGGTCTGGTATAATCTATGGAATAGTGATTATTTTAGTGATATTGATCATTTTTTTATTTATCAAAAAAAGAAATAGTTACTAATAAACACTAACCTTATAAATGATAAATTAATTTAATTCTAAAATGGCAGAGAAATTTAGTGTTGGAGGACAAGCTGTAATAGAGGGAGTTATGATGCGCTCTAAAAACTATTATGCGATTGCCTGCAGAAATGAGAAAGGAAAGATTGTTTCTAAAACTGAGAAGATAAAGAAAAGAAGTAAATTCTTACAATCTCCATTTATTAGAGGAGTAGTTAATCTTGGAGATATGTTAGTTTTAGGTGTTAAGGCACTTATTTGGAGCGCTAATCAACAAAGTGATGAGGAGGAGGAACAACTTAATTCAACTGAGATATTCTGGACATTACTATTAGCTTTTAGTTTTTCAGCTGTGTTCTTTATTGCATTACCTTATTTTCTAACTAACTTAGCAGGATTTGTTGAAGAAACAAGACCAATACTCTTTAATTTTATCGATGCTGTTATCAAAATAGCTATATTTATTATTTATCTTAAACTGATATCGTTGATGAAAGATGTCAAAAGATTGTTTGAATATCATGGAGCTGAACATAAGGTTGTTTATTGCTATGAAGCTAAGAAGAAATTGACTGTTAAGAATGCTAAGAAGTATAGTACTAAACACCCAAGATGTGGTACAAGCTTTATTTTTATAGTGTTTATTTTTAGTATAATGATATTCTCATTATTGCCTGTTATTGTTATTGGACTATTCCCAAATTTTAATGATCTATCATTTTTAATAAGAAAATCTGTATTATTTCCATTGAGAATACTGTTTATACCTGTTGTAGCAGGAGCTTCTTATGAATTATTGAAGTTAAGTGCTAAGATGAAGGATAATTTGTTTGTTAAGATTATTACTTTTCCAGGTATAGCTTTTCAGAAAATAACTACAACTGAGCCGGATAACAAGCAAATAGAGGTTGCTATAGCATCTTTAAAGGCTTGTTTAAAGAAAGAAAAGGTCAAATTTTAGTAAGATTTTTAAATCAGTATTCATTTTACTACTCTATAAAAGTTATTGGGGGTAATATAAATGAAAATAATAAAGATTTTAGCTTTATTGTTAGTGGTATTTATGATTGGATGCGCTACTACAGTAGAAGAAGTTGTAGAGGAAGAAGCACAAGACAATATTGTTGAAGAAGTTGTAGAAGTAGAAGAAGTTTCTAATGCAGCTAATGGTGCAGATGTTAAATTTACTGGAAAGGGTTTTGTTGAGGATATGGTTATAATAAAAGCTGGATCAACAGTTGACATTATCATTGACGAAGATATATATAAAAAAGACGAAGGTAATGCAACTAAAGTTAAAAGTTATTCATTTGAAATTGTTGAAACTGGGCTTAAAAGCAGAAATGTCGGATCAAATACACATAGACAATTTGAATTTGAAGGAAATATAGCTCAACTGGAATTTGAAGAACCTGGGGAATATGAAGTTACAGCAATTCCGTTCAATAAAATTCTTAAAGTAATGGTTGAATAAACCATTTATTTTTTTCTTATTCTTCTTAGAAAACAAAAGATATTTATATTAGAAAACCTAAAAATAGGGTTATGAATGTAAAACAGCTTATTTTGGCGCTATTTTTTCTTATTATAATACTTGGGTTAGTTTATACTTCTACAATTAAAGAAGAGGTAATTGAAGAAGAACCTGCAGAATATATTCCTCAAGACTATACTGTTACTGAAGACAGTAATAATAAAGTAAGTGAGGAAGTTGAAATAGTTACAGGTAAAGAAGATGTTGTTATATCTGATGTTCCTCCCACTATAAAGACAATAAGTATAGTGAAGAATGCATTTACTCCTAAAACAGTAAATGTAAGAAGTGGAACTATAATTACGTGGGTAAATGAAGATGAAAATGTTCATCAAATAAAGGCAATAACTCCAGCTAATGAGTTTAGAAGCTTAAGACTAAATCCTGGTGAGAGCTATAGTATTACTCTTGATGAAGAAGGAGAATATAAATACATAGATACAATCCATACATTTATGCAAGGAAAAATAATAGTTGATGATAATGCACTAACCTCAATAACAGGTAACTTTGTTTTAGGTGCTGGTAATTTTACATCGTCACCTGCAAATTTCATAACATTATTATTATTTTTAGCTTTAGGAATTACATTCATATACACTATTCATCCAAAGGATGAGTAATTTCTTAAAGAGGGGTGGGTTACAATAAAAGAAGTGATGATATTAGGAATAGTTTTAGTTATATTTTTTGGATTTAGTATGTATGTAACTAGTAATCCTCAAGATAATATCATAGAAGATGTTTTTCTAAATAATCAGATAAAGTGGGTCTTAGAACATAAAGAAGCTGATGAGAAGGTCGTTGTTAAAAGTGTTAAGGAGAGTGTAGTTGTAGAAAAAGAAAGCAGAAAAATGGTTTTTGTTAGTATAGAGAACTTTAAGTTTAATCCTAAAGAAATAAATATCAGTTCAGGAACTACAGTTGTATGGACAAACAATAATGGTGCTTCTAATAAGGTTCATATGATAGTATCTCAAACAAACATATTTAGAAGCGAAAGACTATATTATGGAGAAAGCTTTAATTTTACATTTAAAGAAAAGGGAACCTACAAATATTTTGATCCGATATATAAGTCAGAATTAGGTGGTTTGGTTTTAGGTATTGGAGAAATTAATGT
>CAYUUQ010000197.1:0-2933 GCA_964447875.1 uncultured Methanosarcinales archaeon
ACTGTTCCTGCTGTTAGTGTTCTTTCTTTTTTCTTTCCTAAAAGCTCAAAATAACCTGCTTTAGGATCGTATTTTACATTAGATAATGATCTCAATGGCATTTCTACTTGAGGTTGTTTTTTCTTTAGTATTTTATTATAAATTCCTGATGCAATGTCTTTTATCTCTACTAAAACTGATTTCTGCTTTGTCATTTTATTGACCTCCTAAGGTAGCTTGAAAGTCTTTTTGATTATCTTTCGTTGATTTATCTGTTTCTTCTATTGTTTCTGATTTATTATCATCTGTTGATTTCTCTTCTTTTTTTGTTGTTTTTGTTTTGTTATCGTCTGTTGATTTCTCTACTTCTTGTTTTGCTTCTTGTTTTCCAAAATTTGCTAATTCTGGATCGTAGTCTGGATTATCAACTCCAATCTTTTCTAGTTTTCCACGTTTATGTTCAAGTATTTCTTCTAAAAGTTCTTTTGTCTTGTCTACGTTTACTATTTTTTCCCCTAGAAGCTCCTTAAGTGCATCTGCAACATGAGGTATGTATGTTTCGATGTAAGAACGTTTCTTACCTTCCATTTGTATTCTTTTCTTTTTGTGGATAAATGTTCCTAATTTTCTTCCACAATCTTGTAATGCTAGTTTAATTTCCTTTATTATTTCTGGATAATGTGCTATGGCTTCTTTAGATTCTGAAGTAAATGGAACCCATACAGAGCCTAAATGGACAGCTATTGCAATTGGTCCAATTGGCAAAGAACCTTTGCTTTGAGATAGACCATAGTTTCTCCAAGATGTTTGTAATATTGACTTGGTTACAGCACAAGCCCCTTGTTGATATAATAGTGGAACACGATTAGCGTAACGAAATACTGTAGCTGAAGAATCTCCTGCAAGTTCTCCACCATAAGCTATACCCACTTCAATTATGAATGGATTTCCGCGATAAACTGATGGAGGACGAGTTGATGCTGCATAGAATTCTGCATTTATCTCTTTTCTTAATCCTTTTTCTAACAATTCTTCTCCTATAGGAGAAATACAGTCTGTTGGTGGAGAAATGATCTTTGTCTTGTTTATACCCCCATATAATTTCTCAGTCATCTCTCTGTTTACTTTTTTTGGTTTGGTATTTGTTAATAGAGCAGAATTTTCACAGATTTGTTTTGCTGTTCCTGCGCCAACCCTTGAAAATTCTTGAGTTAAGAATGCTTGAAGAGTTCTTGCTTCTGTTGACTTAAGCATTGTCATTAGAACTCCAAGTTCGACACCATATGGATGAGGTTTTATCTCGACTGTTTGTTTTGGTTTTTGATCTGTTGCTCTTGGAAAAATAACTTGTTCTGCTTTTGGATTGGTATAAATTATAGTTACGTGAGGATTTACTATTGCTGTTTGTTTTAGATACTGATCAATAGATTGAGAACCCCCGATGTAGGAACCTTCTAGATCCATCTCGATTCTTGTTCCATGGTCTTTGTTCCATTCTATTACTTCTTCTTTTATTATCTCTGGTTTATTTTTTTGAGTATCTAATTTTAGTTCATAATAATGTGCTTGAGATGTTGGAGAAATTCTTGAACGAATCTTTGCTGGTTTACCCGTTGTTAACTGTGCATATAGAACTGAAGCTGAGATACCTATTCCTTGTTGACCACGACTTTGAGATAATTTAAAGAATTTTGAACCATATAATAGTCTTGCAAAAATATTTGGAATTTGTTTTTTAACTATACCTGGGCCGTTATCTTCTATTATAACTCTGAACTTGTCGTTACCCATGTCGATTAATTCAACAGAAATCTCTGGAAGGATATTTGCTTCTTCACATGCATCTAAAGAGTTATCTACTGCTTCTTTTATAGTAGTCATCAGTGCTTTTCTTTTGTTATCAAATCCTAATAAATGCCTGTTTCTTGCAAAAAATTCTGCAACACCGATATCTCTTTGTTTTTTTGCTAGCTCTACTGCTATAGGTTCACTCGCCATCCTCCATTAACACCTCTTTACGTTTTATCTCTTTTCTTTTTTTCTCTAAAAATTTGTATACATTTGAATGATTAGAACCCTTAAGTAATGATTCTACTGCTTGTTTTGCTACAATTGCCTGCTCTGCTGTTCCAATTATGGAAATTGTTTTTCCGTAAACAGATAAATAACATTCTGATAGTTCTTCAATTAGCCTTCTTGATTTTCCTTCTCTACCAATAACCCTTCCTTTCAATCTTTGCATAGTATCTTTTGATTTTCCAGAATAATCTCTTATATCTATAACTTCAAGAACATAATCTGGTTTTAATAAAAGTAATGATATTTCTGGATTGAAGCCCCTTCCTGTAGCTAAGACAACTTCTCTTGCTATGAATAATCCTAAGGAATCTTCGCCTGTTACAAATACATCTCCTTCAACAGAATCTATATCTAACTTAGTTTTTGTAGCTGACTCTATTTCTCTTTTTGTTTCTCCTTTCTTACCTATGAGAGCAGCTACTCGTTCTTTAGGAATCTTTAGTTCGTATCTGTATTCTGACATATTGTTTTGAAAATTGGGTTAGTTTTTAAGCTTTATTGTTAAAAATAGGTATTTTGCTAATTTATTTGACTATTTTATTAAGTATTTCTTCTTTATCTACTTCTATTTTTAGTTTTTTGAAAAATGTCACTATATTTTTTATATCCCTTAATAAGTATTCTAAGCTTCTGGATGTTTTTACTGGCATTGTCTGTGAAAAGTCTATGAAAACTGGTTTTTCTTTAAAATTTAAGATATTGAAAGGTGATAGGTCTGCGTGTATTAATCCTGCTTTGTACATTTTTCTCATATTTACTATTATATCTTTTAGAAATTTCTCTGGATCTTTTGGATCTTGTGATTTTAATTGTGGAGCTATGTCGTCGTTTTCTCCAATAAATTCTAGTAGAAGAATATTATTTTTGAAAAGAAT
>CAYUUQ010000198.1:0-2868 GCA_964447875.1 uncultured Methanosarcinales archaeon
AATTTACTTTATTTGCTGTACCTATTGGATTCCTTGGAGTATTTCTCATCTTACCTACTGGGTTTTCATTGCAAGACCAAAATGCCATAGGTATACTTTTTGGTTTATTAGCTGCATTCTCTCAGGCTTTCAGCATTATATATGCAAAGTATCTTACAAAAAATCATAAATCTAATGAAATAGTATTTTATCAACTTTTTATAACTGCATTGGTACTATTACCGTTCTCAATAAAGCCAATACAGATTAATACAAACTTAGTAATTAATATGGCATTGTTGATAACATTCGGAACTATCCTGGGATATGTCATTTTCGTAAGGGCATTAGAATATGTCAAGGCACAACATGCAGAGATATTGGGTTACCTGGAAGTTCTATTTGCAATAATCTTTGCAGCAATATTCCTAAAAGAACTTCCATCCTCAAACTCTATTTTCGGCGGAATATTTATAATTACAGCTGGAATAATAGTTGTATTATCTAAAAAATGAAACAAATATCAAGAAGAGTTATCTTAAATAAAAGAAATCGCTTAACTAAAGATAAAATTATTGAAAAATCTGCAATAATAAAAGAAAAATTATTTTCATCACATGCATATAAAACTGCAAAAACAATAATGTTCTATGTAAGTTTTGGTTCTGAAGTAAAAACAGATGATATGATAACTGAAGCCTTAGAAGAAAAAAAAGTCTGTGTTCCAGTAACTGATGATCATCATATAACTCCGGCCTTAATAGAATCCTATGAAGACCTAAATAAAAAAGGAAAATATAATATTCCTGAACCATCTGTAATAAAAAAAATAAACAAAGATAATATTGACTTAGTTATTGTTCCAGGAGTAGTATTTGATAAAGAAAACCACAGGATTGGTTATGGTAAAGGTTATTATGACAAATTTATGAAAGATATTAAAGCTAAAAAAATTGGTTTAGCATTTGATCTACAATTATTACAAATAATACCTAAAGATGAATGGGATATTAGACTTGATAAGGTTATAACAGAAGTTTAAATATATACAAAACATTTATAAATTATCTATTTCTCTCTGCAACTTATGAAAATCGAACCATCAAATAGAGTAAAAAGCATAGGAAGCTATGCATTTGCAGACGTAGACAATGAAGTAGCTAAATTAAAAGCTCAAGGAATTGAACCAATTGACTTTGGAGTTGGAGATCCAAAAGAACCTACTCCTGCAGCTATAAGAAATTACTGCAAAAGAGCTATTGACAAACGAATGTCAGCAGGTTATCCTTCTTATATTGGAGATAAAGAATTTAGAGAGATTGTTGCTAAATGGAACAAAGAAAGATTTGGAATAGAATTAGATCCTGATAAGGAGATCTGTTCAAGTATTGGTGCAAAAGAAGCAGTATTTCATGTTCCAGAAGGTTTCATAAATCCTGGAGATGTTGTTATAATGCCTAATCCAGGTTATCCTCCATATGAACGTGGTACATTATTTGCAGAAGGTATTTCATATCAATATCCTTTACTAAAAGAAAACAATTTTTTACCGGATTTAAGCAAAATTCCAAAAGAGATTGTAAAAAAAGCTAAACTTATGTGGATTAATTATCCAAACAATCCAACAGGTGCATTAATTCCAAAAGAAAAACTTCAAGAGATAATTGATTTCTGTAAAGAAAATGACATAATCTTATGTTCTGATGAGTGTTATACAGAGATATACTATGATGATAAACCAATTTCTGTATTAGAACTAACAAAAGAAGGAGTTTTAGTAATACAATCATTATCTAAAAGATCAGCAATGACCTGTTATAGAGTTGGTTGGGTTGCTGGTGATGAAAAAGTTATAGATATTTTCAAAAAAGTAAAAACAAATATTGATTCTGGAACTGCAACTTTTATTCAAGATGCTGCAGCTGCTGCATTATTAGATGAAACACATGTTAAAGAAGCAAGGGAATTATATAAGAAAAAAAGAGATATTCTTTGTGAAGCTTTAGCTGAAGCAGGATTACCTGATTGCAGGCCTTCATCCACATTGTATATCTGGCAAAAAGTACCTGAAGGTATGACTTCTGTTGATTTTGCAAAAAAACTTTTAGATAAAGAAGTTGCAATCGTAACAACACCAGGTGCATGGATAAGTTCAGATGTAGATGGTCTTAATCCTGGAGAAGGTTATGTAAGATTTGCAATGGTTCCGACAATAGCTGATTGTAAAGAAGCTGCTGAAAGGATAAAGAAAATCAAGTTTTGATTTTTTTATATTTCTTTTTAAACTCAATAAATTAACTACAAAAAGATTTATAAATTGAAATTAAATTCTCTCTTATTATGACATCTAGAATAGAGTTATTAGATCATCAAAGCAGAGACCAAATAAGAGACATATTAAATTCTAATGGGATAGCTGAAGAGATAACCAGGTCAGAAGTTAGAGAAGCATACGGAGATGATCTTGCTTCAGGAGCCCTATATTTAGCAAAACTAAAAATTGATGATATTCTAATCGGCCAAAGAATGGCTGAATTATATTTAGATACAATAAGAACTGTAAGAGCTGAAGGAAGACAACCAGTACTTGGTTTTTTTACGGGTTCTACAGGAGAAACTGGTTATGGGACATTAGTTCAAAGAAGTAAAATGGAAGGAATATCATGGGCAGATGTAATAACATTTAACATGGATGAATACGCAGGTGTAGATCCAGATGATGCTATGAGTTATATTAGATTTATGAGAGAGCATCTTTTTAATCATGTTGATATTGATCTAAATAATACTCACTTTCCAACTACAGAATTATGGCAGACATATGATGACAATATCGCTAGTTTTGGTGGATTAGATATCCAGGGAGGAGGTATTGGGATAGATGGCCAT
>CAYUUQ010000199.1:0-2830 GCA_964447875.1 uncultured Methanosarcinales archaeon
ATGAAGTTGGCTGACAACAACTCGTTCAGCCCCATTGATAATAAACTCTCCGCCTTTCTCATCAACTATTCTTTCTTTATCTAAATCATGCCTTAAAGTCATTAATCTTACTTTTCCATGCACCATAACTGAAAAACTCTTATCTTTAAACTTATTAACTTCAGTTATACTTAATTCAGGAGATATTATTGGAAAACACCCTAACTTATTAAAATAATCAACAACATAATCATTAAAACAATTAAGATTATAGTCTAAATGTATTGGAACATCAATTTTACCAATAATCCCTAAATTTCCAGTAAGAATTCCATCTAACTTTAATTTCTTTATTCTCGAAAGTATTTCATCAATATCATTATCTAAAACTATTCTTGGTACAACACCAAATAATTTACATTTTACATTAATTGAATTAAAATCATCTGCAAAAATATCATAATAAACAACATCAGCACCATTATCACAAGCAGCCAAAGCATCTCTTGCATTATAAACTCTGACTAATAACTTTTTTTCACTTTCTTTTTTATTTATTTTAGGTAAATTCAAATCAACTTTTTTTCTTCCGATTTTAACATCTTTAACATCAACTTCATAAAATTCTTTCTTACCTTTACTAACACCAGTAGCCTTGGATCTATTAAAAACAGCTTCTTCATTAAACCAACCAGATGTAAATTCCCGACTAAAAGCACTTTCTAATTTAGAGATCATATCTTTACTAATCTCAAAATTACCATTATAATAACTATCAATAGCTTTCCTATAACTATCAACAACCTCCGAGACATAATAAGGTGTTCTCATCATATCTTCATCTGGCTCTGTTCCGTCAGTGAACAATGCTCTGATCTTCTTGCCAGCAGGTTTTATTTTATGCTCTTCATCATGTGGGCATGTCTTATCTGTTGCCATACTTCTGCATTCCTTGCAGTAGAAAGCGTGGTCAAAGAATATTGGCTGTATCTTCAGTTTCCCTTCTGGAATATCATCAAATATCCTATGTGCTGCATAGCTATCATAATAGTCTCCAACACCTGCGTGGTCTCGTCCTACAATGAAGTGTGTACATCCGAAGTTCTGCCTGATGATTGCATGATGTATGGCTTCTTTTGGTCCAGCATATTTCATTGACATTGGGAGTATTCCAAGTGCAACCCTATCGTCTGGATAAAAACTATCGATTGCTTTCTCATAAGCTTTCATTATAACCTTATCCGTAAAATCACCAGCTTTCTTCTTTCCGATGACTGGATTGATGAAAAGTCCATCACATGTCTCTAATGCGCATTTCTGCAGATATTCATGAGCCCTATGGACCGGGTTCCTTGTCTGGAAAGCAACTATTGTCTTCCATCCTTTTTCTGAAAAAAGCTTTTTAGTCTCATCTGGTGTATAGTTGTAGTGAGAAAATTCATGAGGGATATCCTCAATCAGTTCGATATCACCAGATACAAGGTTATCTTTCATTGCTAGAGTATGTGCAACACCTGGATGTTTTGGGTCATCTGTTCCAAAGATTGATCTGCAGTATCTCTCTTTATTGAAAGGATATATCTGGTCTACTGTCAGATATCCGACAGTTTTATCTTTATATTCAAGAGGGATCCTATCACCGGAATCTGCAAATACCTGTTTCATATCGATATCAAGAATTATTGGGATACTCCATAAGCTGCCATCGGATAATTGCATATTATCCAGTATTGAGTTGAAATCATTCTGGTTATTAAATCCTGTTAGTGGTGCATATATTCCGACACCGATGTTCCTCAAATCAATGTATTGATCCTGTTCAAGTTTTATCGCTTTCATATCTGTTGCCTTGGTTATCTTATTGATAATTATCAATAATTTTTGATATATTATGATTATTCTGAAATATGCATCCTATTTATAATGCTTTTTATTGGACTCATGAGGGATAGATTTAAAAATATCAACTATTCACTGATTCTCATGACATATTTTATAGTATCAGGGTGTCCCAGGTCAGGCACGTCCATGACAATGAGGATCCTGTTCAATGCAGGAATGACAATCGCTAAGGATGATAAAAGAGAGGCAGATAGCGATAATCCGCATGGATATTTTGAGATCGATGGGATTATTGATAAGATCAAAGATAATCCTGAAATTGCACTCAAGTACAAGGATCAGGTTCTGAAAGTCACTCATTATGGTATCAAGTTCCTGCCGAAAATCTCTGGTGAAGGTGATGATAGGTATAAGATAGTCTATGTCGATCGTGATATTGAAGAGGTTCTTGATTCAATGGAGAAGATGATCGGTAAACCAGATCCGAACAGGGATGAGACAAGGCAGGTCTTCATCAAACTCAATGAAAAGATCAAGAGTGATATGGATGCAAGAGATGATATGGATCATATCATAGTCAGCCATAGGGATCTTGTGAATTCTGAATCTGCTGCTTTTGATGCAGTCATTGATTTCCTTGATATTGATCCTCAGAAGAAGGATATCATGATGTCTGCAGTCGATAGGTCACTATATAGAAATAAGAATTGATAAGATAAAAAAATATTCTGCTTTTTCAGTTAAGATAACCTAGAGCTTTCAATCTTTCTACAGCAACATCTTCTTCTTCATCAGTCATCTCTTTTGACTTGTCTTCTTTGTCTTCAGAAGAGGATTCTAGTTCGATGCCTTCATTCTCCAAAAATTCCTTTATGATTGCTCCAACCAATGCATCTGGTGTATCGAAATCCTCATTTGCGTCAGAAGTCTTCTTTAGAGCATCATATACATTATCTTCAATTTTGATTTCTTTCATTTTGATTTTACCTCTTTTTATTCATTAAATATA
>CAYUUQ010000200.1:0-2824 GCA_964447875.1 uncultured Methanosarcinales archaeon
GCTTTATCCAGTTTTTCTGCAAGTGATTTTGCTGCTAGTCTAACAATTTCTGTAGGTTCATCACTTCTTAGTTCAGGATATTCAAAATCAAGATGGTTTACAGTAATCTCAGGCTCGAGTACTGATTTAAACTCTTTAACTTTATTTTTGTTGTGTGTTATTAAGTTTATTTCCATCTTTTGATTTGAATCTATTTGAATTTCTTGTTTTGTAATTAATTAACAAATTATTCTTTGACATATACTTTTGTCATGATTACTGGTTCAGTTGGAACATCTTGAAATCCATTTTGGCTTCCTGTTTCTACTGTGTTTATTGAATCAATTACTTCTGTTCCACTTGTAACTTTTCCAAATACAGCATATCCAAAATCTCTTCCACCATGATTTAGGAAGTCGTTGTTATTTGTGTTAATGAAAAACTGACTTGTTGCAGAATCTACAACTGATGTTCTTGCCATTGCAAGTGTGTATTTGTCATTTTTTAGACCATTATCAGCTTCGTTTTTGATTGGGTCTTTTGTATCTTTTTGACTCATGTCTTCAGTAAATCCGCCTCCTTGAACCATGAAATCTGGGATTACACGATGAAAGATTGTGTTTTCATAATATCCTTCATTTACATATGAAAGGAAATTTTCTACACTAATTGGTGCTTTTTCTTGGTTTAATTCAACTTCAAAATTTCCTAAGCTTGTTTCAAAAACTACAATTGCCATATTATCAACCTCACTTGATTTTTCTTTTTTTGTATCTGAATCATCATTTTTATCTTGATTTATAGATATTGATTTAGAATCCATTTCATTGTCCTCAATATTACCATCAGTCAGTTTATTTTCATTACTGTTCTCATTTTTATTTTCATTATTTATTGTTAACTCATTACTTACACATGCAGTAAGCATTATAGTTAATAATATTAAAAAAACTATCTTCTTCATTTTACACCGCCTTTGGACCTTTAATGTATCCATCTTTTGTATTTTTAGAATTAATAAGCGCTTGTTCTTGTGTTAAAGAAGGTTCTATTTTATCTTCTCTTAGATGATTCTTAAGAACGACTGGCTGAAAGCTTGGTTTTGTATTTTTTACATCAACTTCATCTAAAGTAGAGAATGCTTCAAGAATTTCTTTAAATTGTGGTACAAATTTATCTACTTCTTTGTCTGTTAGGTTGATTCTTGCTAATTCCCCTATTTTTTTTACTAAATTACTGTCTACTTCCATATGCTCAGAGAAATATTGTTTGTTTAAATAATTTACTATGGTTTTGCGATCTTCCACATCTCTTTGAAGAATTCTTTGTATTGGTCTGCTATCTCTTTAGATGTTATCAATACACCTGTTGGCTTTTCTAGGTTTCCCCATGCTATTATTGCTGTTTTGTTTCTGAATATTGCCATTGTTTGAGGTATTGGAAAATCTACGTATCTCATCTTTGAGTATCTTCCTTTTTTCATTAGTTTTTTTGTGGATATATGCAGGATGCCTTTGACATCCAGATCTTTTTCTTTTCTTAACTGGTCATATGCGAGGAATATCTTATCCTGTAATTCTGTATATATTTTTGATCCGCTTTGAAAGAAAAAGCTTTCTTCACCTTTTTTAGATTCTTCTATCAATGAATAAAGTAATGTTTTTACTCCTTTTATGCCTGAATAGACCTCAGCATCTTCTTTTTCAGATTGTGTTTGCTTTAGTTTTAGTTCTGGAATAATTTCTTTTAATCTTTTTTCTTTTTCTTTTAAGAAAGTTAATAATAATTCTGGATCTGTAGATTTATAATGTTTTATCTTACCTTTTTTTATAAAACTAATAAATCCTTTTTCTATTAATCTATGGATTGTTCGGTATAATACTGAGTTTTGTAATCCTGTCTTTTTTAGTATTGGTGCTGCTGTTGATGAACCAAGTTCTAGTAATGAAATATAGACTTTTTTCTCTGCTTCTGAGAATCCAATTTCATTTAGTATTTTTGTATTCATAAAGTCAGTTTATCTTCTAATATATTTAAATCTTTCTTAATAGTTCTCCCAATTGGGAGAATGAATATTTATAATTGAGCTTATGGTGCCTTCGATTAGTAAGAAATGAATCGATTGTTGAATTTTTATTTAGTCTGTTGATTGCTTACATAGGAGGCTTGTAGAAATACTATGATAAATTATCACATATATCCAACATTTCCAATATATAATAGATATGTTGGTAGGCATATGTATAAATTTTCTAGAAAATACTTGGGAAAATCAAAATTACTAGCTTTAGAGTTAGCAGATCTTCCTGCTTCAGTATTACTTGGAGGGTTAGTTGGATTAATTACACAAAATGTTGGAAATGGTATTGCACTTGCAGTGGGTCACCAAATAACAACCCCTATCTGGCTTTATAGTCGACATAGGAAAAATGTGAAAGAACGGGCTGGGAGTAGAGTACTATTTGATTAAAATGATGATTTGGGTGATATAAATTACTGATTCTAATAAATTTGAGTCAATAGCACATGAATACTCAGAAAGATTTTGTTTTGATCCTTATTATTCAAGATTAGCTAGTTATCTTAAAGATGTTTGCAAAGGAACTGTTCTTGAGATCGGAGCAGCAAATGGTATTCTAGCTGAGAGATTAGATTTAGTTAGGGACAATTCATCTCCTGATTTAGTATATCATTCAGTTGAACCTGAGGAATCTTTTTTTGATATTGCCAGAAAAAAAGCAGAATCTATTGAAACATTTGGGTGTATTCCCCATGTTGGAAGTTTAGAAGATGCAATTGAAGCAAGCGGACTTATTGGGCAAGGAGTTGATGTTTTGATAACAAG
>CAYUUQ010000201.1:0-2822 GCA_964447875.1 uncultured Methanosarcinales archaeon
AGACGAGGAAATCCTCACCTAAGGAAAATATTGGTTCAAGCTGCGCAAAATGCAGTAAAAAAACATGGATCATTTTATAGGGTAAAATATAACAAACTAAAGTTCAGACTTGGCTCAGCAAACAAGGCAAAAGTAGCAATTGCCAACAGACTTGCTAGAGTTATTTTTAAAGTGTTGGGTGGAGAGAATTACAAAGATTTAGGTTATATGAGAGGTAACCCAAATGAGGGAAAAATTAAATTATTAGTAAAACAGCTTCAAAATCTAGGAGTAAATATTAAACATCAAAATCAAGAGATAATTTGCTCTACTAGAAAAGTAAAAGTTGATAAATCGACAGGTGAAATTGTCGAGGAATATGTAGTGGCCTAAACTTATGATTACAGTTTTTGATAAGCAAGGACATTTTTATGGCCTAGAGATAAGTACGTGCTTTTTGCATGATACTTACTGGGTAAATGAAGCTATGTGCTACAGCTTCATTTAGCGTATCCGTTCCATGAACCTGCGTGACATTTCTAATAGTTTAATTTTTTGAAAGATCAATCAACCAAGGTAAGTAACTGCCAGGATCTTTTTTTACAGCATCTTTGTTTTTTTGAATATAGTTGAGGTAGGCATAAGAATCGATATTATTGGCCTCACAGGTCTTTAAAATAGATAAGATAATATCACCAACAAAAGCACCCATCTCATTTTTAAAAAATAACCAATTCTTTCTATTAAGTACTGGAACCCTTAAATGAGACTCTAATTTATTGTTATCTAGTGGAGCATCTGGATATTTCAAAAATCCAGTAAGGCCTTCCCAATGATTAAGCAGATATTTTATTCCTTTTCCTAATGAGCTGTTAGGTTCTACTAATTTATCACTAAAACATTTACTACACCATTCATACAGTGAGTCCATAACTGGCCCACTATTTTTTTGATGATACTTAAGTCGTTCCTCTCCAATCAGGCCATTTTCTTTACAGTACTTATCATGTTTGTACACCAACGCTATTTGATCTTGAATAAACTTTACTTCTTCTTGAAAGCTTTCTTCAAGATCTTCAAACTTACGACGTCCATGAGCTAAGCATAGATAGTGGAGAATCTTCTCAACCGTTTTGGGATTATTTTGATTAAGAGCATCTGACATAAATGCTACTGGTTTATCGGTTACTCTGCCTTCTAAAAAGTCGTCAAAGTTTTCTCCACTATATTTTCTACCTGTAAAAAATAAGATACACTCATGCTCATCTTTTTTAGAGATTATCCCAGTAGTATGCATACCTGTTCGATCTTTTTCATCTTTCTTTTTATTCTCTTTCATTAGAGATAATATTTTTGATCCAGTATCATCTGTATAAAATAGATCACCCTCTTTTCCATACAAAATAAGAGCTTTCCAGACATATATCAAAATATTTGCCAGTCCTTCCATTAAATTCCACTGAACTGATCGCGGCATTGGAACTTTAAGCTGTTTTTGAATCTTTTCCAGTCTATAAAAAGGGAAACTGGCCATATAATGCATAATTGCAATGATGCTTACTGCTGTAACATCATATTTGTTTTTACCTTTACCAACAAAATCTGCTTCAAAAATAGCTCCACAAGTATTGCAACGAGATTTTTCCATTTCATGAGCAATTGCTCTAAGTGTAGGATTACCAACAATCATAATTTGAATACTTGGTTCATATTTATGCAGAGTGCCTTTTTGACAATCAGGACATTTTTTTCCTGGTTTTAATGAATTATCTAACTCATGAGTTACTGTTTGTGCTTGAGGGTATTCATTTTTTCCATTATTACCTTGGCCTTTACCTCGTCCTCCAGTCGTTCCACTGCTTCCATTATTATCATTTGTTCGTGGTTTTTTTTCGCTTTTTTTGCCAAATATTTTTCGAAGACGAGCAATTGTTGTATTTTTCATACCAACAATTTGATCTAAACGAACTAATGCTCTTAGCGCATCTATCAAAAAGTTTCTAAGATCATCATCACAATCAAGATTTTCAATTTGATCAATTCGCTTATTAATCTCATTTTCACTCATCTCAATTTTAATATTAGTTCCATCTATTTTCGTCATAGAAAATAGTATTAATCAAAATTGGAATTATGTCATTGGGCCCAGCGTTCACGGCCATGCATTAATATTACATGATAGATCTCCAGTTTTCTTGCATATTGGAATTAGTAGGATTTCCATTCCAAATAAGGACTGACAAATCTCTTGCTATCAACTCTGTACAAATATCTCCTTTAGGCCACCAATTAAATTTTCCTCTAGATAGTCTCTTGTGGTAAATCCAAAAACCTTGCCCATCATAATATAGTATTTTTAATCCAGTTCTTGCTCGATTAGTAAAAACAAACATTGAACCAGAAAAAGGATCTTTTTTAAGTTCATACTTACAAACTCCACAGATCCCATCGATACCTTTACGAAAATCAATGACTTTAGTATGAACATATATTTTTGTAGAGGGAGATATAGTAATCATTGATACACCGTAATTTCTGTACCATTTTTTAGTTTTAATTTCATTAAGGTAGTCAGGTTTTGAGTAGGACTATTTGGTGATGGAATAACAATAAAAGAGCTATCCTCATTATCGCTAACTTTTTTATATTGCTTCTTTTTTTTTAATTTTTTAGAAACAGGTTTAGTATTTTTTGGAACTACACCCAGAACTTTTTTATTCCAGCTGGCATTATTCAATTTGAAAATATTTTTAATATCTCTATGAGGAAACATTTCTTGAAGTTGCTTGAATTTATCCCAAAATAGATCAGGTACTGGTTTCCTCATAAAATTTATAGATTTT
>CAYUUQ010000202.1:0-2794 GCA_964447875.1 uncultured Methanosarcinales archaeon
GATGCAAAATCATCTACTGAATATACATTTGATATTGTTGAAGTAGAATATGATGTAGAAGATGGAGACGCTACTCTTACAGTAACACTAGTTGGAGAAGATACAAACGGAGCAAAACAAGGTCAAGAAATAGAAATCGAATTAGAACTTGACAAAGAAAACGATGAAATAGCAATAACTGACTTTGATGACCTTATCCAATTAACATGTAATGATGGTTCAATAGATCTTCAATTTACAATAGTAAATGTAGGAAGTAGAGATCAAGATGATGATGTTGATGTAAGAGTAACAAGTTCAGACTTCTCATTTAGTGAAAGAAGAGAAGATTTCTCACTTGATGAAGGAGAAGACGAAGAGCTTTCATTTGACATACCTGTTCCATCAGACATTGATGCAGGATCAAAAACAATTAAGATAACAACATACTATGACAGAACAAAAGAAAGTAATGAAGAAACAATAACTGTTACAGTACCTGATTGTGGTAGAGTACAAGAACCTGAATTAGAATGTACAAAAGACTCAGATTGTTCTGCAGGAGAATTCTGCAATTACAAAAACGAATGCCAGGATGTACCTGAAGATATAGATGAGGGTAAAGACGACGAAGACACAACAGTTGTTATAATTGGAGATGATACTGATGACGATGTTTCTCCAATAATTGCTGGAACTCAAGTGTCAACAGTTGAAGAAGGCTTTGTCGGTTCAACACTGTACATAGTTATCTTAGTAGTTGCGATATTAATTGCAGTTTCATCACTTGCACTTAGTCTAGCAGTACTATTTAAGAAAAAATAAATTTTTATTTTTTATATTAAAAATGAAAAAGCGACTGCTTTTTCTTTTAATTCTTATATTATGCACATCTGCTTACAGCACAAAAGAAATAAATCATGCGCCAAATAAGCCAATAATACATTATCCCATAAATAATAGCATAATAAGCCAAAAAAACGCAAATATTCTTGCTACAGTAGAAGATCAAGACAATGACAGCTTAACATGCAATCTTGATATAAAAAAAGATAATAAGGCATTCCCACTTAGTGTACTTGAGGATGAGAATTCTAATGTATTCTATGAGTGGTGGACACTTATACCGGGTAATTACGAGATATCACTAACATGTAAAGACCAGTATTTAGTATCGCCAAAAGCAACAGTATTCTTCAAAATAATAGAATAAGTCACTACTCAACAATACTAAAAATACCGAAAGATTTAAAAAGGAAGAATCATTCCTAACATATAAAAATAGCAAAATTGCTAAATAATTAAAAAACCGTTGGGGGTTGTTAATAATGAAAAAAAGTTTATTGATAAGTTTAATAATAAGTTTGTTTATAATTATAGGTACTGCTTCTGCAGATATTTTTATCAGTGAGATAATGTATAATCCTGCACCAAGCCAGGGCACTGATGCTGAACTAGAATGGATAGAGCTATATAATAGTGGAACTACAACAGTCAATCTATCAGAATATAAAATCAACGGCAAAAATTTTGAAGACATAAACATAACCCCTAATGAATATATCATACTTGCAAGAAGACTTGTAAACACAACTCCTGCTCAACAAAATAGCTTTGAAGCATATTATGGAAACAATGATTCCGTATGGGATCCTGCAACAGACCAAAGTTTCAACGCAACAGATATGGTTAGTATTGGATTAATCAATGGTGGAACCCAATGGGTAAACCTAACCAATGGTTCTGATACAATAGTTGACAATTTAACATATGAAGCAAATGATTATGCCAATGCTGATAATGGTGGACATACATTAGAAAGAATAAACTTCTTATCAAAAAAAGTAAGAGAAAGTAAAAATGTAAACGGAACACCAGGTGCTCAAAATAGCGTATATGATACCACTTCTCCAAAAGTTAACCTTACAATTCCAGTATCAATAATAGAAGGAAACTATGCTTTATTAAACGGATCAAACTCAAGCGATGATCAAGGAATAATTGAATACAACTGGTTTGATGGAATAAGCAAATATAATACAACAACAAATAATTATATATCTTATAACTATACTGCTAACGGAACATATAATGTAACATTAAATGTAACAGATGCTGCTGGATATATCAATCAAACATCTGCGATACTTATCGTAAATGATACAGCTCCATTATCAGACTTCTTAATATCAGACGCAAATCCAGTAGAAGGAACAAATGTTGCTTTTACAGATAATTCAACAGCTTATGATGGAGTAGTTGCATGGGAATGGATTATTGATAGTAATGCTGTAACAACACAAAATACAAATTATATATTCAACACAAATAAAACATATGAAATCAAATTAACAGTAACAGATGCTGATAACAGCAATAATTCTATAAACAAAACTGTTGTAGTGACTGATACTGTTCCTGTAGCTAATTTCACAATATCAAACGCAAATCCTGCTGAAGGAGATAATATAACATTTGAAGATTCATCAACAGCTTATGATGGAGTAGTTGCATGGGAATGGAAAATAGATGGTAATACATTAACTACACAAAACATAACCTATGTTTTTGACAAAAATGGAACTTATGAAGTTAATCTTACAGCAACAGATGCTGATGGTAGCAGTACAACAATAACTAAAGAAGTTAATGTTTCATTTGTTAACGATAAGCCTGTTTATGCTGGAATAGCAAACATAACAATGCCTGAAGATTCTTCAAAAGTGATTAACTTATTATCAAATGCTTCAGATGAAGAAGACGCAAATATTAATCTTACACATACATGTACAGAAGACAACGCAGACATAACATT
>CAYUUQ010000203.1:0-2770 GCA_964447875.1 uncultured Methanosarcinales archaeon
TTCTTTTCTTCAGCTAAACATTTCTTTTCATCAATTGCTTTTTGTTTAGCATCTTGTATTGCTTTGATCTTGTCTAGTTTAGCTTGTTTTTCATCTTCAATTGCTTTTAGCCTTGCTTGTTTCTTTTCTTCAATTAATCTTTGTTTTTCTTCTATTTTTCTCTTTCTTTCATCAATTATCTTTTGTTTAGCATCTTTTTTTGCCTGTATTTTGTCTAGTCTTGCTTGTTTTTTTTGATTAGGAATTATGTTATTATTTTTTTCTTTTTTTTGTGATTTGTTTGTTGGTATTTTGGAATCATCTATCTCGCCTTTTTTCTTCATATGTGCAAGTTCTTTTTCTCTTTCTTTTGCTAATACTAGTCTTTCTTTTTCTTTTTTATCTAGTAATCTTTTTAGTATAATCTCTTGTTTTTTTTGTTTTTTCTCATCTATTGCTTCTTCTCTTTTTCTTTTCTTATCTTCAATTGCTTTTCTTCTTGCCGCTATTTTGTCTAGTCTTGCTTGTTTTTTTTCTTCAATTGCCTTTAGTCTTTCTTTTTTCTTTTCCTCGGCTAAAAGTTTCCTTTCATCTAGATGAGTTGGTGGAACTAATTGTGATTCTTTCTTTTTATTAGAGGTAGTTGATTTCTTCTTAGAATCAGAGACTAATGAGTCTAATAACTCCTTTACTTCTTTTTTATCTTCTTCCTCTTGTTTTTTTAAGTCTTTTCTAAAGAAATCTGGTGTCGGAGGAGGAGGTAGAGATCTACCTTCATTAGAAGAACCTAAGGATAACTTGGCAGACTTATCGTTTGAGAGTCTTTTATCATGTCTAGAATTTGAGTTTGATTCTATAGTAACCTCTCTATTTTTAGACTTAATCGTCTACCACCCCTTTTTAGTTAATATTTGGAGAACTAGTTTATAAAAGTTTCGGATTTATTTATAAATAAAATAGGTTATTTTAAGAGTTTTTTAAGTAAATTTAGAACTTCTGGAGGAGCTGCCTTACCTCTAGTTTTTCTCATAACTTGACCAACTAAAAAATTAATAGATTTTTCATTTCCCGACTTAACATCTTCTACTGCTTTTGGGTTTTCATCGATTGCTTCGGTGCAAAACTTTTCAAGTTCTCCTGAGTCTGAGACTGTTTCTAACCCTTCTTTTTTTACATATTCATTAACACAAAAAGGTTTTTCTACTAATTGTTCTAAAAGTTTTTGAGCTACATTTTCAGTTATTTTCTTTGATTCTATTAATTTTAGCAAATCTATTAAGTGAGATTCGTTTAGTTCTATATCAGAGAATTTCTTTTTATTGTAATTTAATACCCTTTGTAGTTCTCTTCTTACCCATTTACTTGCTAAGTCTGGGTTTACACTAGCTGCTACTGCTTCAAAGACATTTGCTAATTCTTTATCTTTAGCCAGAACTTTAGCTGTATCATCAGCGATCTTATGTTTTTCTGTAAACTTAGCCAGTTTTTCATCTGCTAATTCAGGCATTGTAGCTTCAATTTCTTGGATCCAATCTTTAGTTAATTCTATCTTAACAAGATCAGGATCAATTATATAACCGTATTCTGCCTCTACTTCTTTTGACCTTAATGAGAAAGTATAGCCTTTTTCAGCATTCCAGCTTCTGGTTTCCTGGATAAGTTTTTTTCCATCTTCTAAGTCTTTCTTTTGTCTTTGTATTTCATACTTTAGAGCACGTTCTATATCTTTAAAACCTGTTATGTTCTTTATTTCAGCCCTTATATAACCTGATTCTTTTATTGAAACGTTAGCATCTGCTTTTATTATGCAATCATTTACATCGAATATTTCTAGGTATTCTAGGATTGTAATTAGTTGCTTCATGAAGTCACGAGCTTCTTCTGGAGAGACCATATCTGGTTCAGTTACAACCTCACATAATGGATCTCCGCTCCTATTGTAATCTATTAATACATGAGAAGAGCTTTCCATTCCTGCTGGATGAACTAAAGCCGCTGGATCTTCTTCCATATGTATTCTTGTTAAGCCTATAACTTTTCCTGATTCAAGTTTTACTTTTCCTTTTTCAGCTAAAGGTATTTCATATTGTGAAATCTGATAGTTCTTAGCCATATCTGGATAGAAATATGATTTTCTACTGAAGACTAGTTCTTTTGCAATCTTAGATTTAGTTGCTAAAGCTAGTTTGATTGCATATTCAACTGCTTTTTTATTTAGAACTGGTTTACTACCTGGGTGACCCAAGCAGATAGGACAACAACGAGAATTTGGTTGTTCATCTGTTTCTCCTGCTCTTTTACAACCACAGAATAGTTTAGAAGCTGTTTTAAGTTCTACATGAATCTCTAAACCTATGACAATGTCAGAGGTAAAATCAGCCATGTGCTAAACCTCCTACTCTTGGCATACAGATTATTTCTAAGATTCCGAATTCAAAGAAGTTTCCAGTTGTTGAAGGTGAAACTAGTAAGCATGTGTCAACACCTCTTGAAGTACCACCTAGAGCTAGAATTTCTTGTTTTTGAGATATTATTCCTGCATCAGCTGACATCAAAGTACATTCTACAGCTACCTTTGTTCCTTCAGAAATTAATTTTAATGTTTCTGAGATTATAACATGAGTTGAAGTTGAACCAAATTTTTTAAACATACATTTGTCTATTCCACTAAAAGCATGTGTTGATTTTACGATCTTTATGTTGTTTTTTTCTAATTCTTCCCTATTTTTCTCAAATAGTTCTAGTTTATCTTTGTAAGCTACAGCTTCTGAATATGTTACAGCAATTATTT
>CAYUUQ010000204.1:0-2744 GCA_964447875.1 uncultured Methanosarcinales archaeon
TATGAATAATGTGTTATTTTCTTTACATAATTTTACAAGCTGTTTACCTAGTTTTAGCAATTCTTGGTCTGATTTGTTTTTTTCACGCATCTGGAAAATATCAATACCTGCTTCTATTGCTTGTTTTGCTATATCTAATGTAGGTAAATTAGAATATTCTTCACTTGATACTAAATAGAGATTTTTTTCTTTTAACATTTTTTAATTTTTATTGTTTTATTTGCTACATCTATTGCATCTTTTCCAAGAATATAAGCTGAAGGTTCGATACCGAAAGAACCTTTGTCTATGATGATGTCTTTTAGATCTGCTTGTTTTATTGCATTGTCTATTTCTTTATTGTATTTTATGTTTATGATTGCATTTATATTTTCTTTTTTGTTTTTTAATAGTAAATTAGCTAGATAATTGCTGGAATTAAATTGAGGTTGATTAGATGCTTTCACCTTGTTGTTTATTTTTACAATTCTTCCTGGAATTGAAGCAACTTCAGATTTTGTTTTTGCATCAATTTTACACATAGCTATATTCATACTTACTTCAGGCATTAGTTCTATTGGATTAGCTGTTTCTATTAGTTTTATTGCTTGATTTAGATTGTCAATAATATTCTCATTATTTGATATGCCCAGATTCATACAGGCATTGCATTCTTTTAGATTGTTTGTTTTTTTGCAGATAGGACATAGGCCTCCTGATTGCATCAGATTTATCGATTCGTTTGTCAAATCTTGAGTTAGTTTTTCTTTTGACAAATTATTTTTTATTGAGTTTAGTGTTGTTTCTGATAATCTATCTATAATCTTAGAAGATTCTTTGTCTTTTAGCAGATACTTGCTTACCATTGCTTGTGTTATACCTAGTTTTTCTGCTATAATGGATTGCTTTATTCCTTTTTTTGATAAAGAATGAGATACATTACAGTGTACTTTTGGAAAGACAACTTCCTCTAATGTTCTAAAAGGTGTTAGCATTATGAATCGGTTATAAGGAGTTATAACCTGGTTTTTAAATATATGTGTTTTGAAAAAGCATAAATCTTTTAAATGGAAAAAGGACTTCTAGTTACTATGGAAACAGCAATAAAACATAAAACAATATATGAACTTTTGTTCAATACAAGAAATATTTTTTTAGACACTTTTATGATTTTGGTTAGTGTAGTATTTATGGGGATCATGGCAAATATTAGAATAGCGTTATGGCCGGTTCCGATAACAATGCAAACATTTGGAGTTTTTGCAATAGCATTCTTTTTTGGTTCAAGAAAAGGATTAATTAGTATGCTTGCTTATGTTTTAGCAGGAATAGTTGGATTTGGAGTTTTTGCAGGTCATAAATCAGGAATTGTTGCTGTTATGGGACCAACAGGGGGATATATAATTGGCTTTTTGGTAGCAGTATTTGTAGTCGGAATGCTTATTGAGAAAGGATTTGGAAGAACTAAGAAATCAATATTATATTGTATGATTTTAGGAAATGTTATCATATATGCTTTAGGTTTAGTAGGTTTGAAGATGAACTTCATGGAATGGGGATTAATGAAAGTTTTTACAGCTGGAATGTTTCCTTTCTTAATTGGAGATGCTTTGAAAGTATTTGCCGCAGTAGGATTGTTCCCTTATCTTTGGAAAGGCAGTGAGAAGATAGCTAAACATGGATAAAAACCTAGGTAAAAACATAATAGTAAAAGTTATTAGTGTTAAGGGTAAATGTGATTACAACCATAATAAAGGACAGATATTTGAACATCCATTTATTGGATTGTGCCCTTATGCTATGCATTCTTTATGGCCTTATATTACTACTAAAAGATTTAGTGGCAAGATTCCTTGGGAGAAAGATGGTAAGGTTAAAGTGAGTTGTCCTAATCCTGATGATCTGGTTGTTTTTGAAGTTAGTGAGAAATAAAGATTAGAATATTTAGTTGTTAGACTTTTTCTTATTTTTGAATAATGTAATTATTGAGATAATTAATGTGATTATAAATGTAATTCTGTATGCATGCACTGCAATTGAGGTTATCTTTAGAGCTAAAAGAAGGCTATAAGAAGCAACTGCTGCTTCAATCATATTGAAGATGAATACAACTCCTGCTGTTACTGCAAATGATTTGAATAATGGGAAAGGTATACTTACAGGAAATGAAAATAATTCAAATAAATCTGCTAAAAAGTGTAATATTGTGATTACTATCAAAAGAGCAACATTTTGTCTAAAGAAATTAATAATTTCTGCAATAAAAAGATTTGGAACATTGATAAATTTAATAACAAATAGCACACCAATTAGTATAAGAAGTCCAATACCATGTTTTATTGCTAAACTTTTAATTGTTTTTGTCATTTTATCAGTTTTCTTGTCCTTATATAGAGCATATCATTGTCCCATGATGTTGTAACACTTTTCCAATAATTTTCCTTTTCAGACCAAGTACCTAGTAAAGGATCACCTAATTGATAACTCCAGAAATCAATAAACTCTTGTTTTTTATCTGGATAGGTTATTCTAAAACAAACATGATTTACATGAAATACTGCATCTAATTCCTCATAGATTTTTCTTTCTTCTTCCTGACTGCTTTTTTCACTCATATAAACAATATCTAATTTTGCTCTATCACCATAGATGTCCTCAACTATACTCTTTACTTCGTTTTTAGTTTTCATAACATATTCTTCACAAGTAAGTCCTTTTTTACCATGAATCAATGCATTAAAAGTATAATCATTGAAGAACTTTTG
>CAYUUQ010000205.1:0-2683 GCA_964447875.1 uncultured Methanosarcinales archaeon
GACTAAATGTTGCGTGATATAGAGGACTACCTAGCCAAACTCTTTCTCTTAAAGCAAGATTTTGAACAAGATTATTACAATTGATATCTCTGCATGCCTTTGCATTAGTTATCTTATCAATTAAATTTTTAGGGAAAAATATAACCCTAGTATCTGGTTTGTAAAGGAAGTCTGTTCCAATAGATGAAAGACTGCAGTCTATACATTGTAAACCTTCGTCAACTTGCCCATCACAATCATCATCTTTTTGATTACAAACTTCAGTTCCGGTAGAATAAGTATATTCATTTGCACTTAGTTTACCATCACAATTATTATCTAATCCATCACATGCTTCATTTTGCGAATATTCCCCTGGATAATTACAACCAACCCAGATATTGTTTTGACATCTTTGTGAAAAATTAACATTACAAACTCCTTTGTTTAGACAATCTCTTGATTCATCAGATTCATATAAATAATTTGGAGTAATGTTATAACTGCATGTTATATCTCTAGAAAGTATTTCTGTTGAAATATTATTTTTTGTATAACTACCTGTAAGCTTAAACCCATTATTGCAACTAAAATGGGAAATTGGAATCGTGAATGTATTGCTACTAGATGTTTGATTAATAAGTAGAGTAGAACCTTCTTGCAATATTACTCTGTAGTTTTGAATTTCACAGTATTGTGGAAGTTCAATTATAAGATTACCTTCTTGAATATAGACTCTTTGGTTCTGATCATAAACTTTTAGTTTCAGATAGTCTAATTCTACATCATCAACACTTGTATAAAATATCATTATACTATCAGCTAGATCTTCCATATTCCAATTATTTCTTAGATCTGTTAAGTCTACTGTTGCTGGAGATGGAATATCTAATCTCATAGGTTTTGTCAAAGATTTGTTATCAATAAATAATCCTGCAATTGAAGAACCGCTAGTTGGAGTAAAGCCAACTTCTAGACCGACATAAACAATTCTGGATAGTTGATTAGTTAAAGATACATTAGGAATACCTCCAATATAATAGTTGGTGTAGCCTGCTTGATGTGTTGCTGGAGAGGAATCTTTATAACATATATTTAGTGGATGATCCCACCCATCAATATAATTATTAGAAGAGGTGCCACAAGATTTTGGGCCTTCTCCGTAGTGATTAGTGTTAAGACCGATTGATACCCATTTATTAGGTGTGAAGACATTTAAAGAATCCTGAGATAAATAACTGATTGCATGAGGAGTAAAATGGCTTAAGTATGCAGTTACTTTATTGAATGATGTATCGACAACAGAAGGCCATTCTACCCAATTTGTTCCATCATAATAACTTATTGCAAGATCTTCTTCATCAATTGAAGGAGATAAAGTTGATTCATCATATTCTATTGTGAATTCTATAGGGGGATCAAACTCTGCTCCGGGTGGACCCAAAACATAAGATATTTCTCCTAAAGTATTAACTCCAAGACGAGTGTTATCTCCTATTGTTAGAGATACTGAAGTAAGAGGGTTGCCTGATAAAGAAGCAGCAGTATTTGCAGGTATTCTTAAAACTGCAAACCCATTATGAGACCTTAATGTTGATTCTCTTTGTGTTATCCCATTTATTGAGAATAAATTCTCTGATAATGAAATACCATAAGTGGTATAGAAATCAGATAGATGGTGTGTTGATTCTTGTTTTTTTATTGTTAATGGATAGTTTACTTTTAGATTTAATATTTTATTATCTGCAGATAACAATATATCTGAATTAAATTCTCCTTCAATAACTTCAGTTCCAGGAAACTTATCAAAGTTTGAAATGCAAGTTCCAATATTATTTTTAAGATAATTAGAAAGCTCATTTGTATCTGAGACACCTTTTAAGAATAATCCTTTTTCTAGTGTTTTTTCTATACATAAGTTAGTGTATAGTTCTATAGGAGATGTAGTGTCTTCAATAATCTCATTCTCTGTTTTAGGATTACCAACAAACATAAGAAATCCAAATGCCAGTATAAGAACTATACCTAATAAAACAAATATTGTTATTTGTGATTTTTTAAAATTCATATTAATTTATTCTTGTCTCCTACTTCCGTCATGTATAAGATATGGTTGTTTTAATTGACTATTTTTGAATGTAACAACTAAATAAAAATTATTTTTACTCTTAAGATCACTTTCAACACAATTTCCTGTACCTCGATGATCAAATCTCCATTTAGGCCGATCACCATGATAACCATAAGAATAACCTAAATCGCATATGATTTGTGTACCTTGAGGATCATGTGCTGCAAATATATGGTCCCCTGGATTTGAACCTCCATGAGGATCCATCCTTACTGGTAATAATACAAGACTTGTTTCGGGTTTATACAAAAATCTTTCACCACCAGTTAAAACAGGTAAATGACAATCTAAACCTTCATCTACCTCACCATTACAGTTATCATCTTTGCCATTACATATTTCTGTTCCTGTTGATTCTAGGTTTTCATTATTACCTAGAGAACCGTCACAATTATTATCAAGACCATCACATGATTCTGTAGTGGAATATTCTTCTGGATAATTACAACCGACCCAGATATTGTTTTGACATCTTTGTGAAAAATCAACATCACAAATTCCACGATTTAAACAATCCCTTATTTCATCAGATTCATATCTTGGAGTAGTTAACATATCTAAGTCACAAGATAA
>CAYUUQ010000206.1:0-2680 GCA_964447875.1 uncultured Methanosarcinales archaeon
TTTATTACATCTAAATGTCCATTTGTTACCGGATCAAAACTTCCTGGGTAGATTGCTATTTTCATTCTAATTCCCTTATTTGTTTTTTTGTATAAGCTAAGCTTTTACTATTATCTATAACTAAACTAGCATATTTAAGCTTTTCTTTTTGAGATAGTTGTGAAGAGAGTATGTTTTTTATTTCTGATTTTGTATATTTCTTTTTCAATAATGCCCTTTTTAGTTGAACTTTTCTTGTTATCTTTACAACTATTAACTTATCTACTAGTTTTAATGCTTTTGCCTCTATTAATAGTGCTCCATCTACAATTATTTTTTTGTTTTTTGATTTTTTTATTATTGATTTAGTTTCTTTTATTATAGCTGGATGTATTATCTTGTTTAAACGTTTTAGTTTTGCTGGATTATTGAATACTATATCTTTTAGTTTTCTTCTGTCTATTTTGTTTTTAGTTAAGATTTCTCTACCGAAATCTTTTACAACTTTTAATTTTAGTTTTTGAAGAATAGTATGACCTAATTTATCTAAATTGATATGCTTGTAGCCTTTTTTTGCTATAAGCTCAGCTACAGTTGTTTTACCTGAACCGAATATTCCTGTTATGCCATATATCATAGTAAAGATAATGTTTTAGAAGTATATAAAGATTATCATAAACTTTATATATACTTGAATTTAAAATATGGATTATGGCAAAAGAGGATAAAGAAATACTATACCTTGAGATTGAGAAATCCAGAATAAACAGAGAAAAATCAAAAGCTGTTCTTGACAAAAGTTTTATGTTGTATTTTTCATTTCTTTTGGTAGGAATAGTAGGATTTGCTGGTGGATTTGTAGAATCATTAGTCTTGAAGGCACTTGTTATAGCTGGAATTGTTATACTTATCTTAGGAACTATTCCATATGTTATCATAACTACAAAAGAAGATAAGTTCATAAAAGAGAGATTAGAGAAACTTAGAAAATGAAAAAAGCTATGACTCCTATGATATCTACACTAGTATTGATAGTATTTGCTGTAGCATTAGGTGCGGTTGTTATAAGCTGGGGAAACTCAGAAGGACTAGTAACAGCAGCAGAAAAGGGATGTAGTATGGTTGATATATCTTATCTAGATATAGGTGGTATCCCTCAGATATGTTATGATGGTACAAATATAAAAACCATGATAAAAAATGATGGAGATATTGGAATAACAGGTGTTAAGATAATTACCATAGGGGATCAAGGAATAGCAACTGATGAGTTTATGGTTACTATTGAAGCAGGAGATGTTGTTGAGAAGCTGTTTCCAATAAATTATCAAGGTAATATAAAGAAGATTCTTATCGAACCAAAAATTATAAATAAATTATGCGCTAAACACAGTATAGATGTTGAGAATATAGGTATTTGTGAATGAAAAAGATAAAATTTCAGCCAGAAAATTCAAAAATGGGGTTTGGAAAGAGAATTGTACTTAGTTTGCCATTAGTTATGAGTATTGGCTGGATGACTTATATACAAATTAAGAAAAATACCCCTATTATTGGAGATGAACTATTATCTCCTGCAGATAGTGGTATGTTAATTACTGCACTAAGTATCTTTACTATGGGGTACTTTTTATTCTTATTATTGATGTTTTCAGAGGATATAAGGGGCTTTTTTGCCAGAAAACATAAGAATTAGTTAGGAAAAAGCTTAAAAGGTTATCTTTTTAGGTAGTTCTATACGTCATTAACCGAAAGCTTTATATAGTAGTTAGTGATTTTCTTTATAAAGTTTATTGTAAAAAATGGGGGTTTAGTGTTTATAATCAACATAGGTGATAGAATATGGCAAGAGATATGGTAAAAAAATGCCCGGAATGTGGAGGCATAAATCTTTCTTGGAATAAGGAAAAGGGAGAAATTACATGTAAGGATTGTGGTTTAGTCATCGAAGATAAGATGGTTGACTTTACACAGGAATGGAGAGAATTTGATTCTGATCAGGGCCAGGCAAGAAGAAGAACTGGTGCACCCATGACTTATACTCAATTTGATCAAGGTTTAGGTACTGAGATCGGACAAAGGTCTGATTTGTTTAAATTAGGCGGAAAAGACAGAGATAAGTTCTTTAGACTTAGAAAATGGCAATATAGAATCTCTACAGCTATAGAGAGGAACTTAAAGCTTGCACTAGCCGAATTAAAGAGAGTTTCTAGTTATCTTAAATTACCTAAATCAGTTGAAGAAGAAGCAGCTAGGATATATACTTTAGCTGTTCAGCGTGGTTTAGTTCGTGGTAGAAGCATGGAATCTGTTGTTGCAGGAGCATTATATGCTGCTTGTAGAAGACATGATGTTCCTAGAACACTTGATGAACTTTCAGAAGCATCTGGAATTGAGAAAAAGGAAATAGGTAGAACATATAGATTTGTTACAAGAGAACTTGGAATAACTATATTACCTAGTAATCCGGCAGACTATATTGCTAGATTTGCTTCAGCACTAAAGTTATCTGCTGAAACACAGTCAAAATCAATTGAAATTCTTGAAAAAGCTCAGAAAAAAGAGTTAACATCTGGAAGAGGGCCAACTGGAATTGCAGCTGCTGCACTTTATGTTTCTGCTCTTGTTCATGGTGAAAAAAGAACTCAAAGAGAAGTAGCTGATGTTGCTGGTGTTACTGAAGTTACAATCAGAAACAGGT
>CAYUUQ010000207.1:0-2662 GCA_964447875.1 uncultured Methanosarcinales archaeon
GTATTTTTTGATTAGAGAGACAATAACAGTCTTAACGTAGCTTTTTGAGTTACGAGTTATTCGACGAACCATTGCTTCTCTTGAAGTTTTCTTTCTTTGATCTTCGATATGCTTTAATCTTTCATTTATTTCATCTAGTTTTGATGGTTCTTGAGCTACAGGAGCTGCAATTTGAGGCTGTACAATTGGTTGTTGAACAGCTATTCTTTCGTCGCTATCAGTGATTTTTCTTAGTTTTGATTTTAACTCTTCCATCTCTTCTGGGATTGTGTTTTGTTGATTTTCAATATGATGTAATTTTTCTGTTAAATGAGCTATTTTTTCTGTCATCTTAGCTATTTCCCCTGAGAGATTTCCTGTTGGATTATAAGCATCGATAACTCTTTTTATGTCTGACTCTGGAAATATATTTATTTCTTTTATGGCTTGCCTTATTCCTTGTATTTCGTCGGGAATTACTCTTTGGGCATGTTCTATATGTGCCATCTTTTCATGCAGGTCTGCAAGTTTTTGAGGCAAATTTCCATAAGGATTATGGGTATCGATTAAACGTTTTATCTCGTTATCTGATCTAACAGAAGAATCTAATTGTTTTTGCATATTTACCATACGATCATTAAGATAGTTTAACCAGCTAAATATGTTATAAATATCCTGGCGTACATTCTTAAAAGAAGTATCTAGCTGAGAATCTACCTGATTTATGTCAACAACCTGCCTCTTTTTCCACAACATACTACTATTTTAGACGAGCTTATATTTAAATCTTTCGCTCAGTCTTAGTCTTAGTCTTAATAGGACTATTGTAGGACAGTCCTATGGGACTATTACGACGTGATTTTAGTGAGACTGAGACTTAGGTGGGACTATTATGGGAATGATATAGGACTATTATGGGACTATAGGTCGACGTATATTTATCAGTCCTAGGACTATTATAGGACTATCCTGAAATAGTCCTGGGAATAGGGTTATTTGGGCGTAGTTTAAGGGCATTTAATAGTAGTTTCACGACTATAGACGTGAAAGTAGGACTGAGACTAAGATTATTGTAAGACTATAGTGAGACAGTCTTAAGAACAGTCCTAGGACTATTATAGGACTATTTGTAGTCGTGAAGTAAGTGAGACTGAGACTATATTAGGAGAGTCTTAGGACGGTCTTAGGATAATCTTAGGATTAGTTATAATTAGTTATGATTTAGTGTAGAAAAATTGTGGTTGAAAAGTGTTGAAAAATAATGGATTTATGGTATTTATTTTCTATATTGAAGATTAATAGAAAATGATGTAATATTAAGACATAGGTAAGGGCTAGAATTTGATATATTGGAGCTATATGTGACGTCTAGAGAGTATTTAGGGAGTAAGTGAGGGTAAATTTGAGAAAAAATAGTTGGCAAAGGGCCAAAATTGGCAAAAGATGGGCCAAAATTGGCAATCACTATTTATTTTCAATATTGTAATTAAGTAAAAAGTGAGTGTATTTTTGGAAGGATTTTGGCTAAATATTGGACTGATAAGGTAAAAACAGCTAAAATAATGTATTTTTGAGCAAAAATGCTTGATTTTGAGGTAATTTTACTAATTATTATTTCTTTTCTATATAGAAAATAATATAAAATGGAGGTATTTTAGCCCAAAGACAGTAAAATTAATATAATAGCAGAGTATTTTTTGTAGTATAGGCCAAAAAGTGAGTGTATTTTAGGGCTATTTTAATGTGAATATTAGGGATATATATGGGAAATAAAGATATTAACTCAAAATCAAGATTAGCGATAGTTTTGAGTAAGATAAATGGGTTTTTTGATCCAAAAGTGAGACTAGAGCAGTATATGACTGATTCTGAGGTAGGAGCCGCTATATTGTGGTTTTCCTATATGAATGAGGATATAAATGGCAAAATAGTAGCCGATTTGGGCTCAGGAACAGGTATTTTGGGGTTAGGAGCCTTATTATTAGGTGCGTCTAAGGTATATCTAGTGGAGATTGATAAAGATGCTATTGATATAGCTAAAAATAACTATGAAACACTAAAAAGTGAGTATAATATACCTGGAGAGGCTATTTTTATCAATTCTGATGTTTTTGACTTTAATGAAGAAGTAGATGTTGTTATTGAAAATCCTCCTTTTGGGGTTAAATTAGAGCATGCAGATAGGGACTTTCTAAACCAAGCTATGAAGGTCTCCAAGAAAATATACAGCCTTCATAAAAGTGAGAGTAAGGGATTTATTGATGCTTTTTCTAAAGATAATAGATTTAAATTATTAGAAGAATTAAGTGTAAACTATCCATTAAAGCAAACTATGGAGTTTCATAAGAAGAAAATTCATAGATTTGACGCTAGTTGGTTTGTATTAGAAAAAGCTTAGTTTCGACGAGAACAAAATAGATAAATATTTAAATAGGTTAGATTTTCTAAGTAATAGGTGATTATCAATGGATATCAATGTTATTGAAAGTAAAAAAAATAAACTAATCTTTGAATTAAAAGGCGCTAACCATACGTTATGTAATGCTCTTAAGAATGAATTATGGAATGATGATAAAGTTAAGACAGCTACATATTCAATAAGGCATCCATTAGTCAGCGAACCTAAGTTTATAGTCGAGACTGATGGTGCTGAACCTAAAAAAGTATTAACAGCTGCGACTCA
>CAYUUQ010000208.1:0-2653 GCA_964447875.1 uncultured Methanosarcinales archaeon
GGAAATAGATCGTGAAACATACAACCAAGAGCAAAAAGATCGTCTGAAATATCTGCAGTTGCCCTTACTCTATGTTCATTAGGAATGACATAATCTGGCTGACCAAGTCCAGGGGATTCTAGTTTATATTCATGACCCTTAACTACAGATCTTTCAAAATCAATAACTTTTGGTGTTGTGCCATTAGAAATAACATTTGCTGGTTTTACATCACCATGAACAATACCCTGTTTATTTAAGTCTTCTACAATAGCTACCAGTTCTAATAATTGTAAAGCAGACTTAATGTAGTCGTTTATAGTTAAATTACCGATATTAAATCTTGAAAGAAAATTACCTCTTGTATCCTGAATTATCATTTGAGAGTTACCTTCTAGAGTTCCCCATCTTAATGGTAATCCATCAAAAAGTGGTGTTCCGCTTAACCTTTCTAAGACTGTATAATAAACAATAGGTATTCCTTCAGAAGTAATTCTTTCTGAAGTTATATCGCCAGACTCGATAAGTTTAGGAGTATGAACTGATTTTGCAAGTTCTTCTAATGCAATTACTTCTCTTTCAAAACGAGCATTTGCATTTTTTCTTAACATAATTGGATTATCAAAACAACCCTTTACAATTAGATCTGGATTATCTACAACTGTACATACAAAAGAATGAGGAGACATATAATTAAGATCATGTTCTAGTTTATATCCTGCTACTTCATCTAATATTTTCATTTTAATATTCTCTGAGAATACCCAGAGGTCTTAAAGTAAACACCCCTTATCAGCTGAAAGTAGTTTACCATTTAAAAAGGTTTATATAATATTAAAGTTTGAATATAATTATGATATGGAAGATATTTGGAGCAATTGGATTAATACTTATAACATGGGGAGTATTAATTAAAGACAAGAAAAAAGAAAGTATTGTTTTTATCTTAGGTGGGTTAGCTTTAGAATCTTATAGTATATCTATTAAAGATCCGATATTTATCACATTACAAGCAATATTTGTTATTGTTGCAATGTATGAACTAATTAAGGTTTATAAGGAAAAGAAATAAATATAGATAAGGAAATATCTCATTCTATATGGCAAGATTTGAGTTTCAGGATCTAAGTTTTAATGAAATAAAAGATAAAGTTAGAGTTAGTTTTCTAAAGATGTTTTATTTTGATCTTTCTTTAAAAGAACTTGAGAAGATTGGAAAAGTTAAAGTTGAGAAGAATGCTATTGAAATAGATGCTAATGATAAGAAAGCTTCAAAGAGATTTAATTTTTTATTAGAAGAAGGATTTTCTAATTTAAAGAATAAGTTGAATGGTAAAAAAACTGTTTACATACATCAAAATTCTGGAATACCTCTTATTGGTTATGTTGCTTTTGGACTTGTGGATCGCGGCACAAATTTAATTGAAGTTAAACCAATAACATCATGCAATTTGAAATGTGTTTATTGTTCAGTTGATGAAGATAAGCGGCCTGTTGATTTTGTTATAGAAGAAGAATATATTGCAACAGAATTTGCTAAATTGGTTAGGTTTAAGGGTGGCGATATTGATGCACATATTGCTTCACAGGGCGAACCATTATTATATGATCCTATAGTTGATCTTGTAAGAGATATATCTTCTGTTGAAGGTGTTAAGAATATATCTATTGATACTAATGGTCTTTTATTTAATGAGGATAAAATTGATAAGTTAGTTGATGCTGGTCTTACTCAAGTTAATCTTTCTATAGATGCAATAGATAAAGATATAGCTAAGAAATTAGCAGGCAGTAGTTATGATGTAGAAAGAATAGTTAATATTTCTAAATATTTAGCTAAAAAAGTTGATTTGGTAATAACACCTATCTTAGTTCCTGGTATAAATGATGAAGAGATTCCTAAAATAATTGAATTTAGTAAAGAGATTGGTTGTAGGATCGGTATACAGAACTTTCTTTCATATAGGTTTGGTAGAAATCCAGTAAAAGGAATATCTATGGATGATTTTTATTCTAAGTTACAAAAGTGGGAAAAGGATAGTGGGGTTAAGTTGATTCTTTCAGAAAAAGACTTTAATATTGTTAAAACTAAAGAATTAGATAAACCGTTTAAGAAAGGAGATATTGTTAAAGCTTCAGTTATTTCTAGGGGCAGATTACCTGATGAGAAATTAGTTGTTAGTCGTGGTAGGATAATATCTGTTCCTAATTGTAAGTCTGATAAGGTTAAAGTAAGGATTACAAGAATTAAACATAATATATTTGTTGGAGAAATCGTTTAATTAAAAATAAAAAAATAAAAAGAAAGGCTTATAGCCTTATTCTGCATCTTCTGCGCCAGCGTCTGCTTCAGCATCGTCTGCTACTACAGGTTCTTCTACAACAGGAGCTTCTTCAACTTCTTCAGCTACTGTTAATGAAGTTCCAACTTTGGTTACTTCCATTGCAGTTCCTGCTAATTCTGGATAATCTCCATAGTTAGCTACAACTTGAGCTGCATTTCTTGTATCCATTGCTGAATAACCTGCTACAACCATAGCAACATTGTCGCCGTTTTCGAATAGTAAGATTCTTCCCTTACCTGCTTCGAATCCTTCTGTACAATCTGCTGGATTGCCCATAACTGCTGCTGCTACTGAGTTTGCACATGTACGCCAACGGGAATAAACATTTT
>CAYUUQ010000209.1:0-2645 GCA_964447875.1 uncultured Methanosarcinales archaeon
GGATTCCGCCTTCATAAATTAAATCAACTATTAATTTTAATTCATGTAAGCATTCAAAATAAGCCATTTCTGGAGGATATCCTGCTTCAGTTAGAACTTCAAATCCGTATTTTACTAAGTCAACTGTACCGCCGCAAAGAACATTTTGTTCTCCGAAAAGATCTTCGTATGTTTCTTGTTCGAATGTACATTCTAAAACTCCTGCTTTTGTAAACTTCATTGCTTTTGCCATTCCTAATGCTATGTCGCGAGCTTTTCCTGATGCATCTTTTCCAACTGCAACTAATCCAGGAACACCAAAGCCTGCTTTGTAAGCTTTTAGTTCTTCTGTTGCTGGTGCTTTTGGAGCTACCATTATAACATCAACAGTTTCAGGAGGAACTATTTGCTTGTAAACAATATTGAAACCATGTGAGCAAGAAAGTACTTTACCTTCTTTCATGTGTGGTTCAATCTGTTCTTTGTAAACAGGGCCGTGGAATTCGTCTGGAAGCAACATATGGATAATATCTGCTTTTTCTGCAGCTTCTCCAATTGTCATAACCTCAAAACCATCATCTTTTGCTTTTTGCCAGCTAGGGTTTGGATTTCCACCTAAGCTTTCTGTTTCTCCGATTATAACATTAACACTAGATAACTTCATCATTTGTGCTTGAGCAGATCCTTGGCTACCATAACCAATAACTGCAACTGTTTTTCCTTCTAAAGCTGCTATGTCAGCATCTTTGTCATGTAATATATTTACCATTTTTTTACCTCCTAATAATCCAATTTATTTATTCTAATTTAGATAGAACAGCATCGCCCATATCTGAACATGTGTTTGTGCCACCTAAATCTTTAGTTTGTGTTTTTCCTTCTTTAAGGACTTCTTGTATTGCGTTAACTATTTGAGAAGCTGCTTTCTCCTGACCTAATTCTTCAACCATCATAGCTCCTGCCCAAATAGTTGCTAAAGGATTTGCTCTATTCATTCCTTTATATTTTGGGGCTGATCCATGGATTGGTTCAAACATTGATATTCCATCTGGGTTGATGTTTCCACCTGGAGCTAATCCTAAACCACCCTGAATCATTGCACCTAGATCTGTTATTATATCTCCAAACATATTAGGAGTGGTTACGACTTTAAACCATTCTGGATTTTTTACAAACCACATTGTGATTGCATCAACAAACATAAATTCTGGTTTTATGTTTGGATATGATTTTCCAACATGTTCTATACGTTCTCTCCAGAAGCTGTAGATGTCTGAAAGAACATTTGCTTTATCTACGAAATAAGCTGTTTCTGCATTTTCTTTTTTAGCTAGTTCATAACCGTATTTGATAACACGATCAGCACCATTCTTAGACATAACTCCTATCTGAAAAGCGATTTCATCTGTATTTTCAATATCTAGATCAAACTTAACTTTCCATGCGTCTCTTAGAACTTCTAATGTTTCTTTATTTGTTCCAGCTGGCTTTCTTGAACCAATACCTACGTAAAAATCTTCTGTGTTTTCCCTTACAACTGTAAAGTTTATGTCTTTTGCAGTTTTATCTTTTAGTGGACAATCTACCCCCTCTAAAAGTTTAATAGGTCTTAAGTTAACATATTGGTCAAAATAGAATCTGGTTTTTAGTAAGATTCCTTTTTCTAAAACCCCTGGCTTACATCTTGGATCGCCTAATGCTCCCAGATATATTGCTTTACATGTTTGTTTTATTTCTTTTAATGTTTCTTCTGGCATTAATACACCTTCTTTGATGTATTTATCTGCACCGTTATCATATGTTTTCCAGTCGATTTTAAAGTTGTTTAATTCAGCTGCTTTTTCTATAACTTTAACTCCTTCTGCTACTATCTCTGGACCTATGCCGTCTCCAGGCATTTTTGCCACTTTATATGTTGTCATTTTCTACCCTCCTTAATCATTTTCTCAATTGATTCCATATGTTGATGAACATGCTGTAGATGTACGTCTATAGTTTCTGTGTGATTATCTAAAGTTAATATATGTTTATCCATCATCTTGTTACTTTGTCTCATGCCTTTCATATGTTGAATAAGCATGAATAACATGACTATTTCTATAAAAATTAAAACAAATTCTAAGATTATTATCAGACTTGTTGCCATTTTATTTATTTTTTATGTAGTTTATGAGTCCGCCCGCTTCCATTAGATCAATTGCAAACTGTGGAAGTGGTGCGAAATCGTATTCTTCGTTTTTTGTTAGATTTTTAACTTTTCCTTCTTTTATATCAATTTCTAGTTCATCTTTATCTGATACTTTATTTGCAATACCATTGCACTCTATTGCTAAAAATCCATTATTTATTGCATTTCTATAGAAAATTCTAGCAAATGAATTTGCTATGACTGCTTTTACTCCTGAGCCTCGTAATGCCCAAATAGCGTGTTCTCTAGATGAACCGCAACCAAAGTTTTCTTGAGCTACAATGAAATCTCCTGGTTTTACTTTTTTTACAAAATCAACATCTAAATCTTCCATTGCATGTTGAGCTAGTTCTTCTTCCTTATCACTGTTAAGATATCTAGCTGGGATTATTTCATCTGTATTGATATCATCTTTTTTGTAAAGGTGTATAGTTCCCTTCATTTTAGATACCTCCTCGGGTCAGCAATCTTTCCTTCT
>CAYUUQ010000210.1:0-2592 GCA_964447875.1 uncultured Methanosarcinales archaeon
TTCATCCTGGTAGACACACAGCTGTTAAGAGAAGCTGGAGAAGAACTAAAACAAAAGCATAAAAATGGCTAAGAAAGAAGAAAAATCAAAGATTGTACTTGAAAGAACTTATAATGTTCCACTTAGAAAGGAAACTCAAAAAGCTCCTAATTGGAAAAGAACTCCAAGAGCTGTTAGAGCTTTAAAGGCATTTTTGATTAAACATATGAAATCAGATAATGTTAGAATTGGAAAATATGCTAATAATGAGTTGTGGAAACACGGAATAAAGAATCCTCCACATCATATCAAAGTTCATGTTACTAAAGATTCTGAAGGTGTTGTTGTTGCAGAATTGGTTGATGCAGTTGAAAAGATTGATGAACCAAAAAAGAAGAAAGTTTTAAAACAACTAGCTAAAGAAAGTATAGCTCTTAAAAAAGCTAAAGAAGAAAAGAAAACAGATAAGAAAGAAACCAAAGTTGAAAAACTTGAAGATGCTGTTGAAGAGAAAGGCAAAAGCCAAAAATCGGAAAGCGATTTAAAATCACAAGAAAAAGCTGAAAAGGCTAAGGAAATTCAAAAAGAAGAGATTAAAGAGATAAAGAAAGAACCAGCTAAAGCACCTAAAGAAGTTGTTAAGGAAACAAAGGTTGAACAACACCCTAATGCTCCTATGAAAAAGTAATTAATTCTTAACTACAACTTTTTTAAATTCTTCATCCAATAAATTATCAAAGAATTCTACAAGTCTTTTAACTCTGGAATTTTTCATATTAATCTTATACAATTTTGCATTTCCTATATTTCTTGTATGAACTACTAATCTTAATCTTTCTAATCTAGGCCATAACCTGAATAATGTAACTCTGTTAATACCTGCACCTTCAGCTATATCGCTTAATGAAGCATCTAATTCTCTTCCTTCTAATAAATATTCTAAGACTCTTATATTGGGGGTATCACCAAAAAATTCTCTGAATATTGTTGTTTCATCTTGAAAGCTCATTTTATTGAAATAAGATATAACTAATATATAAATGTTTCTTTTTTGCAACATATATGTTTCTATAATGTAACAATACTAAAAAGATTTATAAAAATATTGTATTTTCTGGTTTATATGGTTCCTCAAATTGATTTGGATGAGATTATTCCTATTCAGAAGAAGATGATTAAAATGTTAAAGAATAAGAGAAAATTTGGTGGAGCACATACAGAAACAATTCATTTGAGAAACTGTGTTCCGAAACATTTAAGAGGAACTAAGATTGTTGATTTTGCTATAAAAGATTTATTTGATAAAAAGATTTTAATAAATAAAAAATCAACAGGAGAACATCATTGTTCATTAAATAATCAAAAATTGAAGGAGATTGGTAAAATAGAAAATGAATAAATTACCATTTGAAAAAATAGAACGAGAGATACTTATTAAGAAAGATTCCAAAGGAGATATAGGGATAGATCCTTCTAAAAGAAAGACTGAAGATATAATTGAGTATGGTGTTGTTAATATCGATAAACCTCAGGGACCTACATCTCATCAGGTTTCAGACTTTGTACAGAGAATTTTAAAAATAAAAAAAGCTGGACACTCTGGAACACTTGACCCTAATGTAACTGGGGTTCTTGCTATTGCTTTAGGTAGAGCCACTAGAATTGTACAAACATTACTTCCTGCTGGTAAAGAGTATATTTGTTTGATGCACGTTCATAAAGAGATTGAAGAAAAGAAGATCAGAAAAGTTTTATCTGAGTTTGTTGGAAAGATAAAACAAATGCCACCAATAAAAAGTGCTGTAAAGAGGGTATTAAGAGATAGAAAGGTATATTATATTGATATTATTGATATAGCCTCCCAAGATGTGTTGTTTAGAGTAGGTTGTCAAGCAGGAACATATATCAGAACATTATGTCATGATATTGGTAAAAAGTTAGGCTGTGGTGCACATATGCAGGAGTTAAGAAGAACACAAGCAGGACCATTCAAGGAAGACAGTTCTTTTACTTTACAAGATTTAACAGACGCATTTCATTATTATAAAGAAGGCAATGATAAATTTTTACGTAAGATAATACAACCTATTGAAGATGCTGTTAAACACCTTCCTAAAATATGGGTTGATGATCAAGCTATTGGTTCCATAACTCACGGTATTGATCTTAAGGTTCCTGGTGTAGCTAAGATAGAATCAATGATTGGAAAAGATGATTTAGTTGCTATTATGACACTAAAAGATGAGTTGGTTGCTATAGGTAATGCAGCAATGGGTTCTAAGGATGTCATGAAAAAAGAAAAAGGCATAGTTGTTAATGTGAATAAGGTTTTTATGAATTCTTAGTTATTGTAATATTCCCCATTAGATATCTTACAAAGATTTATAAGACAATATGTAACTTCGTAGTATATGCAAAAAAAATTTCCTGCTGATTTGGTACATATGCCAAAATTTAGAAGCGCATTTAGACCTTTTATTGACGGAGAAAAAGGATTAGACGAAAGAGTAGATCCGAGTATATTAGATAGATTAGATGAACCAGCATTTCAATATATAGGAATTAATGATCTATCTGTTTATAGGCAACCCTTTGTTACTGCTATATCTCAAT
>CAYUUQ010000211.1:0-2590 GCA_964447875.1 uncultured Methanosarcinales archaeon
AAAATTTCCTCGTTTACAGAGCTGAAATTTTGAGAGCGGGCGAGGAAGCATTTGGATGAGTGGGGTTAGGGGACCCACGAATCGTTAAATTCCTGTTATATTCTTTTTCCCCTCAATCATTAGAGTGGGAAAAATCGAGTACCGCAGCCGAGGGAATTTTCGGAGAAAATTCCACTCCTGGCGAGGAACGGAGAAGTAGCGTAGGGAAAATTTGGCCTAAATAGAAAGTTATTTAAAATACAAGAATTCCATTATAAGTATGGGAGTATTGATACAAAAGGGTAACGATAAAGGAATGCCAATTAAAATTATTGGTTTTGTAGCATTAATAATAATCTTTGCTGTAGCATTTATGCTTAGTAAAGTAAATATATCTGGTTACGAAACCATTTATTCACAAGATTTAATTCTGGAAAATAATGTTGCTGAACACGATTTCTCAATAGAGAGATTGGATGGTGATTATAGAGCAAGAGTAATGATTAATTACAAGTATAGTTCTGGGTTCAATAATCTTGCTGGGGAGATAATCTCTCCATCTGGTAGAATATACAAAGATGAAGCAACATTAGACAGAACCAGAATGACTTCAAAAGACAGAATTAAATCTTTAAATTTTAATGGCATTCAATACGAAGAAGGAGAGTTTAAATTAAGAATTAATTTAAATGGCGATGGTGTATCAATAAAGGAAATGGAATTCTTGTTACAAAATAAATAAGCCAAATTTTTCTGGAGCTATTGAATATAACATCGCACTTAAGCGACCCGATAGGGCTCGTCGAAAAGTTCTCCCTCTGGAACGGAGCAAAATTTTTACCTCGCAAAATGAGGCAATCCACTTTTTGCAGAGATGTGAAAATTTTGCGAAGTGACGAGCTGGAGAAGTTTTCAGACGAGGGTTCAATTCTGACCTCGAGGCTCGGTTAACCTGAGACTCGAGCCGGAGGAATTGAATCTAGATGAGCACCGCAGACCCTTTGATGGGTCGAGGAGCGCAGTCGTTTAAGTGCTGTTATGCGTAGTGAGGCTTTGATGCCGAGCGGAGTTTTTTTCTCGCCAAAAGACAGCAAGTACCGCAGGTTCTGCTGTCTGTATTTTTATTCCATTTATGAAATAAATGCCCCTCAAGAATTGAGCTGGGTCGGTGTAGTTTTGTAGCGGAGCGTTAGGGTTTTTGAGAAGTACTAATTATTTAAGCAGAAACTTTCAGTTTATGATCTAACTCTTTATTCATCAATTTTTTAGAGATAGACATATCTAAGTCTATCAGTTTTTTTACTAATGGGCTGGTCATGTTTAGCTTGTATAGTTCTGCTCTACCAATTCTTCTGGTTTTTGTTACAATTCCTAATTTAACTAAATCTGTCCAGAATTGGTGTATTGTGCTCCATCCAATCTCTGAATTTTTTGCTATATCTGTTAAGCTGTAGTCAAATTCTCTGTTATCTAAGAAAAAATCTATTACTTTAACTATTGGAGAGTCTCCAAATACCATTCTAAATGAGGTTTTTTCTTCCATTGTAATATACTATAATATGAACTTATTTATATACTTTTCGGTATTTAAACGTTCATTCTGATGAACAAAGGTATAAATAGTAGTTGTGGTTTTATATTACAATATGAATTATAAGAAGATAATTTTGAGAAAATTGTTTAGGCGTAGGGTTATTGGTGGAAAACATACAGCTATAGAGCATCTGACTAAAGGATTGCCTAAACATGTAGTTGGAGAAGCAAAAAATGCAGTTGAGGATCTGATAAAAGAAGGAATGATTTTATCAAAACCAACTGGTTATGGATTGCACGTTAGTTTAAATCCAGAAAAAATTGATGAGATTTCTAGAATTATTGAAGAATAAAATAAAAAAATAGATTTCGGCACTTAACTAAATAGTGAACTTAGCCAATTTAATACTTTCTGTATGAAATTAGGGCTTATACATTTATTGTTCACACATACATTACTAGAACATTCGTAGTTGTTGTTACAGGTTTCATCTTCAATTTTTTGAGATTTGATAGTTTTATCAATATCGCAGTATGAAGATGCTCCGTTATAATCTAGTCTTGTACCAAAAGGCAAACATACATCATCTTTAATACATCCACTATTACACTGTTCAATATCTAATACTATAAGTCCAAATTCCACAAGGTCATTTGTTACATCTCCAGCTTCACTTTGAATAACATCTAAAACTTTTAATATTACTCCGCCTTTGAATGCATAGATCTGACCAGCTAAAAGCCCCTCGCTTTCTTCACCATTAACTGTAAATTTTGCTTCGCTACTGTCTTCTGTTACAAAGAGCAGTTTTACCTCAAGGGTTTTTCCCTTTGAACTATAAGTTTTAGATTCTTCTTCTTGTAAAGTGTCTTTTATATCACATTCAGGACATGTATACTTAGGTTTAGAACTTACAATAATTCCAAATTCAACAATATCTTGAGTTATGTCTCCTGCATTTTCTTCTTCTTGGACTACTTCAAGTATTTTTAATATAGATCCATCAGCTAATGTATAAGATTGGCCTGCTAAAAGTCCATCAGTTTCTTCACCGTTGATACTTAGCTTTACCTCACT
>CAYUUQ010000212.1:0-2582 GCA_964447875.1 uncultured Methanosarcinales archaeon
AGTATCATTACAATAATTAATAAAAGAGGGGTGGAAAAATGAGCTTTAAAAATAGAGATATAATCTCAATCAAGGACTTTTCAAAAAAAGAGATATTGCACATTCTTTCTATTGCTAATAAACTTGAGAAGAAGACTCCTCCAACATTACTAAAAGGAAAAGTTATGTCTTCATTATTCTTTGAACCTTCTACTAGGACAAGACTAAGTTTTGCATCAGCAATGGAGCGTCTAGGTGGAGAGGTTCTTGGTTTTTCTAGTACTGCTTCAACATCTATAAAAAAAGGAGAATCATTATTCGATACAATAAAGATGGTTGATCAGTATTCTGATGTTATAGTTATGAGGCATCCCGGAGAAGGTGCTGCAAGACTTGCAGCTGAAGCTGCAACTGTTCCTGTAATCAACGCAGGCGACGGGGCAAATCAACATCCAACTCAAACATTACTAGATCTGTACACCATCAAGAAGACAAAAGGAAAAGTTGATGGAATAACAATAGGTTTTTGTGGAGACTTAAAATATGGAAGAACAGTTCATAGTTTAGCAGTAGCATTAGAACAGTTTGATAATATAACTCTTTACTTTATAGCTCCACAAGCATTACAGATACCTAATGAATATCTAGAAGAACTTAAAGCTAAGAAAATAAAATTCAAACAGTGCGACAAAATAGAAGATTGCATAAATAAATTAGATGTATTGTACATGACAAGAATACAAGAAGAACGCTTTCCAGATCCTTTAGAATACCAAAAAGTAAAAGGAGTCTACAGAATCGGCCTAGAAATACTAAAAAATGCTAAAAAAGATCTTAAGATAATGCATCCATTACCAAGAGTTGATGAGATAAAGACAGAACTTGACAATACCCCCCACGCAGCTTATTTCGAGCAAGCAGGAAATGGAGTTCATGTCAGAAAAGCACTACTGGCTTTAGTATTGGGGGTAGAAAAATGAAAGCATACTCACTATCGTTCGTAGCTTACATTTTTGGAGGCCAAAAATGAAAGAGTTAAAAATATCTGCAATAAGAGAAGGAACAGTAGTAGATCATATCCCAACAAAAAATGTATTCAAAGTAGCAGAAATATTAGATGTTAAATCAAATAAGAATGTTGTTTCTGTAGCAACAAATCTTCCAAGTAAGAAGATGGGCCACAAAGGAATAATAAAAGTTGGTGGAAGAACACTAACTAAAGACGAACTAAACAAGATAGCATTATTAGCTCCAGATGCAACAGTTTCAGATATAAAAAACTTCAATGTAAAAAATAAATTTAATATAAATATTCCACAAAAAGCAGAAAATATAATCATATGCAACAATCCAAAATGTATAACTAATATGGAAGATGTAATAACAAAGTTTGAGATTATTGATACAAATCCACTTACTGTAAAATGTAATTATTGTGAGAGATCAATGGTTGATGATGAAATAAAGATTAAGTAAGAAAATGTTACAAACAGAGTTTGCTGGGGTAAAACTATCAAGTCCCACAGTGCTTGCCTCTGGATTTCTTGGCACATCAGTTGAAATTATGGCTAGAGTAGCCAAAAATGGTGCTGGCGCCGTAACCACTAAATCAATAGGACCTATCCCTAGAGATGGAAACAAAGGCCCAGCAGTTGTTGAAATTGAGAACGGGATATATAATGCAGTTGGTTTACCTACACCAGGCTACAAAAATATGGATGATGAGTTTAAAAGATGGAAAGATCTTAGTGTTCCTTTGATTGCATCAATTTATGGTTCTACAATTGATGATTATGTTAATATCGCTAAATATATATCCAAATTTAAACCAGCGATAATAGAATTAAATGTTTCTTGTCCAAATAAAGATGATGGTATGGCTTTTGGCGTTAACGAAGATATGATGAAAGAACTAATTACAAAAGTAAAAGATGTTGTAACAATTCCAATAATGCCAAAATTAACTCCTAATTGCGATAATATTTCTAAAATTGCTTCAGTTTGTCAAGATGCAGGTGCAAACGCAATATGCGCAATAAATACTGTATCAAAAGTTATAGAACATCCTGTTTTGAAAAAACCAATCTTAGGTTATGGCAAGGGAGGAATATCAGGTCCAATAATAAAAGATATCGCATTAAAAAAAGTAATAGGAGTTTCAGAAGCAGTTGATATTCCAATATTAGGCTTAGGTGGAATATCCAATGGAAAAGATGCAATTGAGATGATAAAAGCTGGTGCAACTGCTGTTGGTATAGGTTCAGGAATATATTTCCACGGAATAGAAGTTTTCAAAAAAGTTAATGATGAAATGGAAAAGATTATGAAAAAGAATGGTTGGGAAACAATTGAGGATATAAGATAATGCATAAAGCCTACAAAATAAAAAAAGTAATCAAAGAAACACCCAAAGCAGTTAGCATTATTCTAGACGGCAAAATAGACTACAAACCTGGTCAATTTGTAATGCTTTGGCTTCCTGGAGTAGATGAAAAACCATTTGCTCTATCATATCAAAATAAAAATGAATTCGGAATAACAATAGAAATAAAAGGAGAATTTACTAAAGCAATATCTAAAGTTAAACCAGGAACAAAAGTTGG
>CAYUUQ010000213.1:0-2522 GCA_964447875.1 uncultured Methanosarcinales archaeon
GCAACAACTACTATTGGAATAACATGCCATATCTTAGCTTTCTTTCCAAGAAATCCTCCTAAAAAACCAGCTATACCAAAACCTATTGCCTGAAATAATGTCCATATCCCTTGCCCACCAAAGACTAAGAAATTAGATGCATACAATGCTCCAACACCGGTTATAATACCTTTTTTCTTTCCAAATAACCATCCTGAAAGTATTGCAAAAAAGGTTATTGGTTCCATTGAAGGAACTCCTTGCATTGGAACTCTTAGTGCAGCTGCACCCAGGGTAAACCCAATAATAACTAACCATTCTCTTAGTTCAATTACCTGCAATTGCTTTTGTAAAGCTTTTTGTGCTAGTCTTTGCTTTAATGAAAGCTTTTGCTTTTGTTTAGATTTTAACTTTAATTTCTGCATATTCTATTCCGAGAAACAACTCGGACAACTCCACGATCCTTTATGATTCAGCAAGCATTCCGACTTTACGGCTCCGGGCGAGTGTGCTAAAACACTTTCCTTGCTTAGAAATAAGTATAGATATGTTTTATTTAAATGTTTTGGAATTATAACGACAAATGTTACGAATATCGTTTACTATTCAATGAGCAGCACAATTTATAAATTGCTAATGTCGCTCATTATTATTTTCCAATAAATTTATCTAACCAACCAAATGTACCAAAAACCTTTTAAAATTATAAATCAATAAGGTAATTATGAAACTAGAATTATCATTAATACTATTGATTCTCTTACTTATCAGTTGCTCTGAACCAATTAAAATAAAGACAAGACAAGAAGCAATACCTGCGGATGCAATCAAGATGACTCCAGAAATGGATAAATTTCCTCCGATATTACATTCAGATGAATTTGAACAACCCGTTCCATTAGCAATTATAAGTACAGCTGGTGCAGAAGATTCTCCATTTATACCTGAAAATAGAAATGAACTCTATTTTGTCTTTGTAAAAGACGTAAGAGAAGATGTTCATATACAAGTAAGAGATCCTGTAAATGGTATCTGGATGTCAAAGATGGAAGATGGCGCATGGCAAGAACCAACATTAGTAAGATTACAAGATCCAGCTAAGCTTGCATTAAATGGCTGCGAATATGTTCACAAAAACAATATGTTATTTTGCACTGCAAGAGAAGGATATACTGGTATGCATTGGTTTTCAGCAGAATATAAAAACGGAAAATGGATAAATTGGAAAAACGCAGATTTTAAAGAAGAGTTTGAAGTAGGAGAATTACATATATGGAAAGATGAACTTTATTATGGTTCTTATGTAAAAGGAGGAAAAGGAGATCAGGATATTTGGATGCTTAGAAGAGAGGAAAACTCATGGGTAGACCCAATAAATATTGAAGCAGTAAACAGCGAATATAATGACGGTTATCCATTCATAACCTCAGATGGAAAAGAGATGTGGATAAACCGTTTTTATAAAGGCTCACCAAGCGTATGGAGATCTATAAGAACAGATGAAGGATGGCAAGAACCAGAGCTTATTGTTTCTCAATTTGCAGGAGAACCGACATTAGATAAAGTTGGAAACCTGTATTTTGTACATCATTATTATGACAACAGCACAATGATTGAAGCAGACATATATATTGCCTATAAAAAATGATTATCTCCAAGGCAAAATAACACATTCTTCAGAATTAATAACAAAATAATCAGCTTTACCATTAAATACAAATGTCTTAATGTAATTACCTTTAAGAATATCCTTAGCCTTACGTAAAGTAGACCCAGTTCTACTAACATCATCAACTAATAATATCCTATTATCTTTAATCTCATTTAAAACAGTATTCTCTTTTAGAACAATAGGCGAACTATGTTTAATCTTATTATCCTCATCTCTAAAATTAATCCAAAGAACTTCCATAGGAATATCTAATATATGTTGTATTAACCCACCCAAAACAATTCCCCCTTTCCCTATAGCTACGATTAAATCAAACTCTTCAAAATTTACTTCTCTTAATTTAGAAACTAATTCATCAAAACTTATCTTTTTCATTTTATAGAATAATCACACTTCTTATGGCAAACTAAAGAGAACAAAGCGATTAAAGAAAATAAATAAATTACAAAATCCCATTCTCTAATATTCTGATTAAATATTTCAAAATAAACAGCAAAAACAATAATAATCAAAATAAAAACAGTAACACTAACTCCACCTTCTAAGGTTATCGGAACCCAACCATAACCTAAATCTTTAGAAAAAAGCCCTCTTCTTTTTCTAAACCAATATTTATTCATATTATCGCCTTTATCTTTTTATAAGTAAGCATAGTCAAACCAGCCCACAATATATCAGAAATAAACAAAGCTACAATAATTCCATAAACTACCTTAACTGGCATTCCAACTAAATAAACATCTGAAAAATAAAGCCAAGGCATCTGTATTAAATAAGCAAATATAACAGATAAAATAATATTTAATTTCTTACTAAAGAAATATCCAACAAAAAATCCTAAGATCATATTTCCAACTATAATATATGGATT